>NZ_JBYSWK010000002.1:129664-217551 GCF_058781025.1 Heyndrickxia sp. FW510-T9
AGGCCATGAATGTGACCGTTACTCTTATTTTCCCACCTCATCGGGCACGTTCAGGCCATGAATGTGACCGTTACTCTTATTTTTCCATGACATCGGGCACGTTCGTTCACCGAATGTGACCATGACTCTTATTTTTCCATGACATCGGGCACGTTCGTTCACTGAATGTGACCGTGTCTCTGAATTTCTGGGATTATTAATTTTCAGCAAAACAATTCAGTAAATCGCAGCCTATATTATGAGGCTTGAACAAATATTCATAAAAAAACTGCCAGATCCTTAGACCTGACAGTTCACAAGCATTTTATTTAGATAGGTTATAGAATGAATTTTTTCCTAAGTATTGAGCAGTTTCACCTAATTGATCTTCGATACGAAGCAATTGATTGTATTTTGCAACACGGTCTGTACGAGATTGTGATTTTTATTAGAACATAAATAAATCAACGTTATTTATCTTATTTCTTCCTATTTATATGTGATTGTATTAAAAAGTTCATATAGTACACTATCCTATAACTAAAGTAATGTATGACATATTTTAATACTAGCATAAAAAATGTTTATAAAGGAAGCGGAACATATTACGAATTAAGAATTTCTCCTTTAAACTTCAACACCACAGAAAATGCCGTTAATAAAAAGTATTTTCTGTGGTTTTACATGTAGTTTTTTTACTCCATAGATATTAGCTAAGTAAGATTTATTTAACGGTTATTTTTCTCGTAACCACTGCCTTATTTCCTGATTTATCTGTAACAGTATACGTTAATTTATATGTTCCTTTTTTCTTTGTATTTACTGTTCCTGTTACTTTTATTTTACTTGTTAAATTGCCATCTACGTTATCTATTGCTTTTACACCTGTTTTTGGATTAAATACAGATTTAAGTTTTATTGTCTTATTGGTTGCCCCTGATATTACTGGTTTAACCTTATCTATTACAGTTATTTTTCTTATCACAGTTGTTATATTCCCTGAACTATCTTTAACTTTGTACGTAAGAGTATAAACGCCCTTTTTCCTTGTATCTACCGTTCCTGTGATTTTAATTGCACTTGTCAAATTACCATCCACATTATCTTTTGCTGTTACACCTGCTTTGGGATTAAATGTTGTATTAATATTAATTGTCTTATTGGTTGCCCCTGATATTACTGGTTTAACCTTATCTATTACGGTTATTTTTCTTATCACAGTTGTTATATTCCCTGAACTATCTTTTACATTATAAGTCAATGTATATATACCTGGTTTTTTATTATCAATTTTTCCAGTTACAATAATTTTCGATGTAATATTACCATCTAAATTGTCAATAGCAGTTACTCCTTTTAATGCATCAAATACTTCTCCAACATTAATAGTTTTATTTACTGCGCCATTAATTATTGGTTTTTTGGTATCTTTTACGGTTACTACCGTCGCTTCACTCTCATTTCCTGCATCATCTGTTGCTGTTACAGTTAATATTGTTCCTGCATTTTGTAAACCAATAGGAACTGAGAAAGTCCCATTTTCTTTAGCTACTGCTGTACCTACTATACTAGCTCTTGCATATACTGTAATCGTTGAACCTGCTTCAGCCAGTCCTTTTAAAGTAGTATCATTATCATTAAAACTATTCACTATTGGCGCAGGGGGTGGGGTTATATCTATAATATCCCATGCCAAGCCATAAATGTCATTTGTAACATAAGGACCTACGTTTAAAGCATGTATGTAATAAACTCCAGCTGGAAGAATGTATCCTTTTGAAATCAGGTGGTCATTTTGCACTATTTTATCCGAATAAATCAGATTATCATTTGGATCTACAAGGATAAATGAAATATCAGATAATGAGTAAATATCCATGACACCCGAAACAACTATGTAACTAGGTTGTGAAATAGTTATTTTATAAGTATCAACGTCATATCTTCCAAATGTACCTACAACCATGTCCCCTCTAGGCAGTATGTTTGCATTGTAAATGTAATCATTTGGCTCCGTCTCATAGAATGTATTTCCAGTTAACGCTTGGGTTTTGTAACCACTTTTAGATTGAACTTGTGATTTTAGGATTTTATCAATCTTAAAATTTTCAAATTTACTAATTTTCCCCGTTTGAACACTTTGGAGCTTATCTTTTTCTATTTGCCCTTTTATTGAGCCATAAGGTGTTTCGGCTTTAGCTGTTTGACCACAGAATATTAAAACCATAATTGATAAAGCTATTAAACTACCAATCTTTTTAATATTAATCATTTACACTCCTCCAATTAGGTTATAGTACCCTAATAATAACACATTTAACCAAATCACAGTTGCATTTCAATGGATATATTTTCGATTATTTTGAATTTATTTGAGATGGTTAATATTGCGAATTTTATTGAATTTATTCCAGGATAAAAATCGATTATTTTTACATAAAAAGCCCATTATATTCTGAAGCACATGTGTAATTTCTTCCAACAAATCTGTCATTAACATACAAAAAAACCTCCTATAAATGTGGAATTATCACACATAAATAGGAGGTTTTAAATAATAACCTTGTATGACTAAATTCATGTTTTTGTATCACACAATTGAAGCCACACCAATTTGCCTTATACTACTTCATTCAACGGATTAATCATTCTAATAATTATTTGCTTAAGTTATAGAATGACTTAATCCCGTTGTATTGAGAAGTTTCCCCTAATTGATCTTCGATACGAAGCAATTGATTGTATTTTGCAACACGGTCTGTACGGGATGGTGCACCTGTTTTGATTTGACCAGCATTAGTAGCAACAGCAATGTCAGCGATTGTTGTATCTTCTGTTTCACCAGAACGGTGAGATACAACAGCTGTGTAACCAGCACGTTTTGCCATTTCAATCGCATCAAAAGTTTCAGTTAATGTACCGATTTGGTTAACTTTAATAAGAATCGAGTTACCAACACCGTTTTTAATACCCTCAGATAATTTTTTCGTATTAGTAACGAATAAATCGTCACCTACTAACTGTACTTTTTTGCCAAGGCGTTCTGTAAGTAACTTGTGGCCTTCCCAGTCATTTTCATCTAAACCGTCTTCGATGGAGATGATAGGATATTTAGAAGCAAGCTCTTCATACCAATCAACCATTTCAGCAGATGTTTTCACAACACCTTCACCAGCTAAATGGTATTTTCCGTCTTCTTTATTGTAAAACTCAGAAGATGCCGCGTCCATTGCAAGCATAATGTCTTCACCAGGTTTGTAGCCAGCTTTTTCGATTGCTTCAATGATTGTTTGAAGCGCTTCTTCATTTGATCCTAGGTTAGGTGCAAAGCCACCTTCATCACCAACAGCTGTGTTTAAGCCTTTTGCTTTAAGAACGGATTTTAAGTTATGGAATATTTCTGCACCCATACGAAGCGCTTCTTTAAAAGTAGGAGCACCTACAGGCATGATCATAAATTCTTGTATATCCACGTTGTTGTCAGCATGTTCGCCACCGTTTACGATGTTCATCATAGGTGTTGGCAATTGTTTTGCGTTGAAGCCGCCAAGATATTGATATAATTCAATTCCAAGGAAGTCTGCAGCTGCACGTGCAACAGCCATGGAAACGCCAAGTATTGCATTTGCACCTAATTTCCCTTTGTTTTCAGTACCATCTAATTCGATAAGTACTTTATCAATTAATACTTGTTCTACTACGTCATATCCGATAATTGCTTCAGCAATCACTTCATTCACATGTGATACAGCTTTTTCTACACCCTTGCCTAAGTAGCGATCTTTGTCACCATCGCGAAGCTCAACTGCTTCGTATTCACCTGTTGATGCACCGCTTGGCACTAACGCACGGCCAAATGCTCCTGATTGTGTATAAACCTCAACTTCAACAGTTGGATTTCCGCGTGAATCTAATACTTCACGTGCATATACTTCTGTAATAAGTGGCATTATTTTCAATCTCCTTTTTATAAAAAATTATTGTTTAATTAAACTATTTCCTGTCATTTCTTTCGGTTTTTGGATATTTAATAAATCCAGCATTGTTGGTGCTAAATCTCCTAGAATCCCACCTTCACGCAAGTCAATTCCGTGTTTTGTGACAATGACAGGTACTGGATTTGTTGTGTGGGCGGTCATTGGCTGTCCCTCTAAAGTAATCACTTCATCAGCATTCCCATGGTCTGCAGTAATGATGGCAGTTCCACCCTTTTCAACAATCAAATCAACGATTTTTCCTAGACATTCATCTACAGCTTCAATTGCTTTTACTGTTGGTTCCAACATTCCTGAATGGCCAACCATATCCGGATTAGCGAAATTCAATATGATTGCGTCTTGCTTGTCGTTTTGAATTTGCTCTAGTAGTGCCTCTGTTACCTCATATGCACTCATTTCCGGCTTTAAATCATACGTAGCAACCTTTGGTGAATTAATAAGTATTCTTGTTTCACCAGGAAACTCCGCTTCACGACCGCCGCTCATAAAGAAGGTAACATGCGGATATTTCTCTGTTTCTGCAATACGCAGTTGTTTTAAACCATTCTGTGATAAAACTTCACCGAGTGTATTATCCAAATTGACTGGTTTAAACGCAACATATCCATCCACTGATTCAGAGAATAGAGTCATACATACAAAATATAAGTTTTTAGGATGTTTTGGTCCGCGATCAAACGAACGGAAATCCTCATTCGTAAAGGTGTTTGAGATTTGAATTGCACGGTCAGGACGGAAATTATAGAAAATAACTGAATCATTATCCTGAATCGTAGCTACAGGTTCTCCATTTTCCTTTGTAATAACGGAAGGAATAATGAATTCATCGAAGATACCATGCTCATAAGAATCCTCTACTAGCTGCAATGGATCTGTGTAAGTAGGACCTTCACCATATGCCATTGCACGATATGATTTTTCCACACGTTCCCAACGCTTATCGCGATCCATCGAATAATAGCGTCCAGAAATAGTAGCAAACTCACCAACGCCAATTTCTTTGAACTTTTCTTCAGTTTCTTTAATATATTTAGCAGCTGTTTTCGGACCAACATCACGACCGTCTAAGAAAGCATGAACATAAACTTTATCAAGACCTTCATCAGCAGCTAATTTCAATAAAGAAAACATATGATTAATATGGCTATGAACACCGCCGTCAGATAGAAGACCAAATAGGTGAAGTGCAGTTCCGTTCTTTTTCGCATGCACTACCGCATCTACAAGTGTTGAGTTCTTCTCAAACTCACCTTCACGGATAGCAACATTCACTCTTGTTAAACTTTGATAGACAATGCGTCCAGCACCTATATTAAGATGCCCAACTTCTGAGTTCCCCATTTGCCCTTCAGGTAACCCAACAGCCTCTCCACTCGCTGTAAGCGTATTATGTGGATACTCATTCCAAAAGCGGTCAAAATTCGGCTTTTTAGCGTGAGTTACCGCATTGCCCTTTGTTTCATTACGGAGGCCAAACCCATCTAAAATGATGAGTGCGACTGGTGCTTTACTCATGGCTTACCGCCTCCAAAAGCTGTAAAAATGATTGTGGTTCAAGGCTTGCACCACCAACTAATGCTCCATCTATATCCGGTTGTGACATATATTCTTTAATATTGGCAGGCTTTACACTGCCGCCATATTGAATGCGAATTGCATTTGCTGTATCTTGCGAAAAGTTTTCTGCAACAACGCTGCGGATATGGGAACAAACTTCATTTGCATCTTCAGCAGTTGAAGATTTTCCGGTACCGATTGCCCAAATTGGTTCATAAGCAATTACCGTTTGCTTTACTTGTTCTTCCGTTAACCCAGTTAACGCTTTTTTCACTTGAGAACCAACTAGTTCTTTAGTTTCATTGTTTTCTCTTTGTGCTAGTGTTTCCCCTACACAAACGATTGGTGTTAAATGATATTTAAAAGCAGATAATACTTTCTTATTGACTGCTTCGTCTGTTTCATTAAACATCTCGCGGCGCTCAGAATGGCCTAGAATTACATAATCAACCCCTAAATCTTCTAATGCTTTCGGGCTAATCTCACCTGTATAGGCGCCACTTTCCTCAAAATGCATATTTTGGGCACCAATTTTCACATCATAATCCTTTGTTGCTTCCACTAAACGTTCGAGAAACAAAGCTGGTGAACAAATAACTGAATCGACTACATCATTGCTTGGCACGAGACCTTTTACCTCTTGGGCAAAAGAAGCTGCTTCTGGCAATGTTTTAAACATTTTCCAATTTCCTGCGATAATCGGTTTGCGCATTTTTCATTCTTCCTTTCTCGTACGAAATTACTTATCATTCAAGGCAGCAACACCAGGTAGGGTTTTTCCTTCCATGAATTCAAGTGATGCTCCACCACCTGTAGAAATATGGTCCATTTTATCAGCTAAGTGGAATTTTTCAACTGCTGCAGCTGAATCTCCACCGCCGATCACTGAATATGTATGTTCAGCATCCGCTAATGCTTGGGCCACACCTTTTGTACCACCCGCAAAAGAATCCAATTCAAATACTCCCATCGGTCCATTCCAGATGACAAGTTTGGACTTTTGAATAACATCTTTATATAATTCTACCGTTTTTGGACCAATGTCTAAAGCTTCCCAATCAGATGGAATTTCTTCAATAGAAACCACCTTTTTATTAGCAGCATCGGAGAAATCATCTGCTACAATTACATCAACAGGCATATAGAAATTCACATTTTTTTCTTTCGCTTTCTCCATGAACGATTTTGCTAAATCAATTTTATCTTCTTCCAGCAAGGATTTTCCTACTTCAAACCCATTTGCCTTTACAAACGTATAAGCTAAACCGCCGCCAATGATTAAATTGTCAACTTTCTCAAGTAGGTTATCAATGACACCGATTTTGTCTTTTACTTTTGCGCCACCAATGATGGCTGTAAAAGGTCTTTCCGGATTTGATAATGCCTTGCCAAGTACATCTAATTCTTTTTCTATTAGAAAACCACATACAGCCGGCAAATATTGTGCGATTCCTTCTGTAGAAGCGTGTGCACGGTGAGCAGCACCAAATGCGTCATTTACATAAACATCAGCAAGATCAGCAAAAGCACGTGCTAATTCAGGGTCATTTTTTTCTTCGCCTGGATAGAAACGTACATTTTCTAGTAATAAAATATCGCCTTCAGCAAGTTTATCTACATCACTTTTAGCAATTTCACCATGAGCTTCATTCGATTTACGAATATCTTTTTTCAGAAGCTCGCTCAATCGCTTAGCTACAGGAGTCAGTCGTAGTTCCTCTACTACTTTTCCTTTTGGACGACCTAAATGACTAGCCAAAATTACTTTAGCCCCTTGATCGATTAAATATTGAATCGTTGGCAAGGCTGCGCGAATCCGTGTATCATCTGTAACATTTCCATTTTCAAGCGGAACATTGAAATCAACTCGACAAAACACACGTTTTCCTGATAAATCGATGTCTTTAATTGTCTTCTTATTCATTGATAGCGCCTCCTTTAGCTCCACCCAGCATTATAAAAAAGGGAGTGGGGAATGTTCCCCGCTCCCCTGATGCTCCCTTTTTATTATAGATGTCGGGACCATAAATATCCATTGGATTTTTATAAAGTATAACACATATAACAAATTAACGTGTCATATTTATAGATATTATAATCCTTTTTGAGCAATATAATCAGCTAAGTCTACAACTCGATTAGAATAACCTGTTTCGTTATCATACCAAGATAGAACTTTTACCATATTATTGTCTAGCACCATTGTCGATAATCCATCTACAGTAGAAGAAACAGTAGAACCATTATAATCTGTAGAAACTAATGGAAGATCATTGTATGCTAATATTCCCTTCAAGTCACCTTCTGCAGCTTCTCTTAATGCTGTATTTACTTCTTCTGCTGTAACAGTTTTGTCAAGCTCCGCAACTAAATCTACAACAGAAACATTTGATGTCGGAACACGCATTGCCATCCCATTTAATTTACCTTTTAATTCAGGTAATACTAGGGCAACCGCTTTTGCAGCACCAGTAGTTGTAGGAATAATATTTTCTGCAGCTGCACGTGCACGACGATAATCTTTATGTGGTAAATCAAGAATTTGTTGATCATTTGTGTATGAGTGAACAGTTGTCATCATACCGCGTTTGATTCCGAATTTTTCATTTAATACTTTTGCAAATGGAGCAAGACAGTTTGTAGTACAAGATGCATTAGAGATTACATTATGATTTTGCGCATCATATTTATCTTCGTTCACACCCATAACAATTGTAATGTCTTCATCTGATGCTGGAGCAGAGATAATTACTTTTTTAGCTCCTGCTTCTAAATGTTTTGCTGCATCTGAACGTTTTGTGAAACGACCAGTTGATTCTACAACGATATCTACACCAAGATCTCCCCAGCCAAGCTGTGCTGGATCACGTTCAGCAAGAACCTTTACTTTATGGCCACCAACTACTAAGCTATCTCCATCCACAGTTACTTTTTCTGCAAGTGTTCCGTGAACAGTGTCATATTGTAAAAGATGTGCAAGCATATCTGCATCTGTTAAATCATTCACTGCTACGATTTCTACATTAGGATTTTTTAATGCTGCACGAAAAACGTTACGTCCGATACGACCAAACCCATTAATACCAACTTTTACTGCCATTTATATTTCCTCCTTTGGATAATAAACCTTGTAGTATATTTCAAAAGGGTAGTCCCTTTTAAAAGAAAATAATTAAGTGTGAAGCTTTGATTAGTTTCCGCTACATTTGGGATAAGCGTAATATTTCATTAGCCGCACCCTCATCCGTTATTAAAACAGTTGATTTAGTAGTAGCTTTCATAAATGCTTTAATGGCCTTCGCTTTTGATGTTCCACCGGCGACAGCAAACACGTTCCTAACATTTGGTAAATCCTTTAATTGAAGACCGATTGTAGGTACTTTATGAACGATTTCTCCATCTTCATTAAAATAATAACCAAATGCTTCTCCAACAGCATGGCCATCCGTTATTTTTCTCATATCCTCTTCTATTGTATTGCGCCGTTTCGCCATAGTATTGGCTTCCCCAATACCGTGTAATACCATGTTGGCATTTTTTATAAGACTAAGAACCTCTTTGATTACTGGTTCCTTCACAATAGACTCATAAACTACTTTGCTAACTTGATCTGGCACATAGAGGACACGATGCTGGGAACCGGTATTTTCTGCCATTTTGGCACAAATCGTATTAGCTTGATTTTTAACATCCTCGCCAATACCGCCCCTTGCTGGTACGAATACGATGTCTTTCTCTGCAAAGTCCGATGTCAACATATCAGCAACAGTCGCCATTGTTGTCCCACCTGTTACAGCTATGATATTCTTCCCATCAAGATGTACTTTCATTCTAAGTGCACATGCCCTGCCGAGTTCACCTTTTACCCATGGGGTTTCGTCACTGTTTCCAGCTATGATGACAACTTCCTGAAGGTTCAATATCTTTTTTAATTGTTCTTCCATTTCATTAATACCCGTTATTTCTCTCATCATACCTTCCAAATCCTGTAATAATCTTATCCCTTCCTTTGTTACACTCATGCCAGAGGATTGAATGGTAATCAGCTTTTGATCTTTTAAGAATTCAACTTCACTGCGAAGGACACGCTCAGAGTGGCCTAACTCCCCCGCTAAAGATCTCCTGCCGACAGGTTCCATAAAATGAATAGACCTTAGGATTTGATATCGGTTTTGCATAATAGAAAGTAAATCGGGCAATAATTTTTTTTGAACCTCAATCAATGAGTACATCATAAATTTCCCCTTTTTTATGTTTGGGTCAAAAAAAGTCCCACATAGACATATTATGTCCCATCCACTCGAAAAAAAATACCCTTGCTACACTTATTATTTTAGCAAGGGTATTTTCATAATTCAACTATATTGCATTAACTTTTTTAAAAGTAAAATAAATTATTGATGGCTCTACTTACAAAATAGACGAGTAACATAGTAAAGTAGCGCTATATTTTGAACTGTCATCCATTACTTATAAAAATCTACTTTAATCGATTACTTATCGTAAAATGATCAATTTGTCCGTATTGAACGATTTCTCCTTCGATTTCAATGACAGGTATCATCAATCCAAATTCTTGCGTTAATTCGTCACTTTTTTCAATATCTTTTTCAACAATTTTAAATGAATAATCATCCTGCAAATCCAGCAAAACCTGCTTTGCATCTTTACATAGATGGCACTCACGTCTTGTATATAATACAACTTGCTGCACCAAATTATCTCCTTTCCATACGTAAGGCTATTTTCGAATAAACGCCTAGCCACGATTAATATGACGTTGTGGCATCTTTTCGGAAATTCTATATAACTTTACTTGTTTTGGGTTCAGTATTACAAGTAGCAGAGTTTATGAAAGGTTGTTTTCGCAAAGATTGTTGCTTTTCGTATAAGTATATAATCCTTGAAATGGATAGGATTCGCGCTCTTTTCTACATTCCGTTTTTCATTTGATAGTAGAAAATTACCGTAAAAATCCTACTGCCGATTTTTACTCATATTTAATAGCAACAGGTTAAAATCGGCTTTTGGATTTTATACAAAGTATAAGAAAAGAGCCTTAATTAAAACGCCTTCGTTTTGAAGAAGGTAATATCTTCAATTGGTCACGATATTTTGCAACTGTTCTTCTTGAAACCATTATTCCTTCATTTTCTAAGATCTCGACGATCGCCTGATCGGAGAGAGGTTTTATCTTGTCTTCATTTTGTATTAAATGAACTATTCTATCTTTGACATGAACAGCTGACGTATTCGAATCATCCGTACTGGTTAGTGCACTTGAGAAAAAATACTTGAGCTCAAATGTTCCAAAAGGAGTCTGGATATATTTTTCACGAACCGCTCTTGAAACCGTTGATTCATGTGTCCCTATTTCTTCTGCGACTTCCTTCATTGTTAGCGGCTTCAAGTATCCCTTTCCATTTACAAAGAAATCCTTTTGCTTTTGCATTATAGCAAAGCCTACTTTCAAAAGTGTTTCTTTGCGCTGCTCCAAGCCTTTCATAAGCCATTGAAAGTCGTAGTTTTTATCCTTTAAAAACTGTTTAACTTGCCCATCTTTATAAGCTGACATCATAGTATAATATTCCTTTTGAAATTGCACATTTGGTAAATGCTTTTCAAAAAGATGAATATCAAGTGTATGTTGTTCGCCAGTAACAATCAAATCCGGAAGAACATATTGAGGGTGTTCTATTATAAAACGAGACCCAGGCCGTGGATCGAATGTTTGAATAAAATCCGCCGCCTCTTGAATACTTTGGAGTCCGATATCGAGCTTTTTCGCAATTATTTTCCACTTCTTTTCTGCAAATTCGATAAAGTGGTTTTGAAGAATCTCACTTACTATATTTGGACAGCTTTCCTTTTTTTGTGCTTGGATCAATAAACACTCTTGTAAGTTCCTAGCACCGATACCAGCCGGTTCAAGTGATTGAAGAAATTGAATCCCCTTAGTTAATGTGTCATCATCAACTCCGAGCATTTCCATTAATTCTTTTTTCTCCATGGATAAATAGCCATTTGAATCAAGATTATGAATGAGAAAATGAATTATTCTTTTTTCATCCTTTGTTAGCGCTTTCAAATGCGCTTGAAAAAGTAAATATTCTTGTAACGATCTATGCTTTTGAGCAATTTGCTGTATCCAGTCTTTATCGTCCCTTTCAATATGCCTGAATTTACTTTTCTTTGTATAGTCAAAATGAGGGTCCATTAATTTAATATTGGAATGTTCTAAATGAATGAGGGGATTCTCCAAAGCCTTTGTTTCTAAAAAAGAGGACAATTCCTGTGCAGAATATTGTAAAAGTTGAATTGCTTGTTTTAATTCTTGTGTCATGGTCAATTTTAAAGATTGTTGCTGCCATAACCCTACTTGTAAATCCATTAAATACATCCCCTTTCTAGGTTTATTTTACACTAGAATAGTTTTTTCGTATATTGATTTTTCTTATTTAAGGACTAATGCAGGAAGAAACAAATATTTTTTTTCCAAAAAGTAGATTGGCAGATTGGTTGTTTTATAGGTACAATATACTAATATATTTGATTTATTTTCATACTTCGTAAGGAGAATCTGTATGGACACAATTACAAAAGATTTCGTGCCAAGCTCTCGCCATCTTCGAAATCCAAAGAATGGAAAGAAAAGACGTTTTTTGCGAGTTTTTTTAATTAGCTGTTTAACACTTCTTTTATTAGGAGTTGGATTTTTATATGGTACAAATAAGGGGTTTCAATTTAGAAAAATGCTAGTTGGAACGGTATTGTCTTCACAGCATGCTCAATATGTCAAATACTTAGGGTTTTTACTCCCTAAATCAGAGATTGATAAATTAATGAATGCATTTCATCACCCGCCAACGGTACAAACAACCGTGGCTACTATTGATCATTCGGACAAAAATGATGATAAAAAGCTGGACATTCATGTGGATACAATCGAAACGGCAAACTACACAGCAAAAGTTCTGATCATTTCCGATCCAACGACCGTTCATCTTGTTCAATCAAGATTTAGTGATAAGGGGCAGGCACTATCTGATTTAATTAAAGAAAATCAAGGTATTGCCGGCATAAATGGTGGAGGATTTGTGGATAAAGGTGGAACAGGTTCTGGTGGCAAAGCGACCGGAATTGTCATAAGTCGAGGAAATGTTCTCACTGTTCCAGGAGATAATCGAAATTTACCACTTCTCGTTGGAGGCTTTCTAAAAGATGGTCAATTTATTACAGGAAAATATTCCGTTAATCAATTGTTAAACCTAGGTATATCTGATGCAGTTAGTTTTGGCCCACAATTAATCGTGGATGGAGTTACACGCGTAACACCTGAAATTGATGGAGCATGGGGTTGGGCGCCACGAACTGCTATTGGTCAAGAAAAAGACGGGAAAGTAGTGATGATTATCACCGATGGTCGCTTCTATTGGAATAAGACACATCGAGGTGCATCTATGTCAGATATGGCTCATATGTTTGAAAAATATGGAGTAACCAATGCCATTGCGATGGATGGCGGCGGTTCTACAACAATGATATATAATGGGGAATTGCTTTTAAAACCTGCAACTGATACGGCTGTTGGCATGCGCTACTTACCAAATGGGTGGGTCGTAATTCCGAATTAAAGTATATAAAAACACACCTTTCAAAAATAGTAACGGGTTCGGTTTTTGAGTACAAAAACATAATTCGCACACAAATTAGCAGTCCAATTCGCAACTAAAATGGACTGCATCTTTTTGTTGATATATCAAGGTTTCACATAAATATAAAGGTGTTTTAGCACTTGAATTCCTACCCCTTTTAGCAGGATGAATTCAACAAACGGTGCATGTTAGGTGAAGAAGAACCATAGATTAAAAAGAAAGCGCAATCGATTCAATCATATTTCTAGGACGATTAATGCTAAGGAGGAATAACATTAATGAGAAAGGATTTCAAAAAGCTTAATACGATTGCTCTAATAGTAATTTGGGCTTTGTATTGTATCTCGTTAATGCTACCCGCTTTCACAACAGCTAGCGGGGATAAATTTGGCGGACTTAATATATTGTTAATAGGTTGGTTAGGCGTATTTGCGGGGATGATGTCTGCTGCTAGTTGGATTGCAAACCTGTTTTTCATTTACATTTCGGTTCAAACGTTTAGAGGAAAAAAAACTGGCATTAGTCATTTATTTATGTTATTACTGGCTATAAAAGCATTTTTCCCAATGGTAATGATGCTAGATGAGGCAGGACATACATCCATTGTTACGGAACATAACCTTGGCTTTTATTTTTGGGTCTCGGCAATAGTGTTATTATCTACTTTGGTATTTATTAATCGGATTTTGTGTAGAAATAGAAATAATTGAATATAATTTTATTCTGGTAGATTTTTAGGTACTCAGAAATTTATAGATATAGATCAATAATCTGCTTATGTACAACAATTCACTAATATAAAAAAAGCTCAGTGCATAATGTTCTGAGCTTTTTTCACGCTAATTTTACTGCTAATGTACCTGCTAATCCTAGTGCGTATTTCTGTGCGAAAAGCACTGCTAATTCGATTTTTGTTCTTCAAAACCGAACGTGCTATCCGTTGGACCACCATTGGTTCAAAAAGCCGTTAGGCGTCGTTATATTTGAGTTTTTCTCAATGCATGTTAACCCTTACAACAAAGATACCGAATCCAGAAGTTAATTAAATCTTGTATATTTTCGACTTTTCAAAGATATTTTAGTTGATGCTACAATTCCAGTTTATCGTTCACATCAATACTTGAACTTTGGCTCAGTCTGAATATAATAAGCATTTCTTACCTCTGCACTCCAATTTGCAAAAGCTTCTCTCCATTCAACAGTGCTAAAGAATTCATCAACAGTTTGAGTTTCAGAATCCCAAACTATAAATGTGTTGAGTGGGGCAATTCCTCCTGCCCAAATTCCATTATTTTCATCAGTACTATCTTCCCTTACTAATAATAAGGGTAGACCAAATTGAAAAGCCATTGAAGGTTCTACTTGTGAATAAACTGACCCTTCCCAGAACGGAATGGTTGATGGGGGCTTACCGACATTAGTGTCAACTACCTCAACGAAATAACGACGAAAGTTCATTGCCAACATTCCATAGCTAGATGAAATCAACCGACGAATATCAGTTAAAATAGGTTCGGGATAACTTTCGCTTAAAGGTAATGTACGTGGAAACAGCAAAGTATTCTCAATCTCTAATATAAGACGGTTTAAAAACTTTTTTTGTTTATTATTTAAATGCGTTGTCGTGCTTAAAAATATGGGAATACGATAGGCATGCTCAAAGCTAGAAATACGATAGACATGCTCAATACTATTTGGATCTTTATTTTTATCCTTATCTATACTATGCACTGTTCTTTTCCCCTTTTTTAATTAATACAGTCTCTGAACCTATTCTTAACACTTCAGTTGATACGGTTTTTGGCATTCTTCTAGTGTCCCAATAATATCTAATGCAATAGGTGTGCAAGTTGCGTGGGTAAGTATAAAACATTGAAGAAAATAGGTATCGGAAACAGTCACGTCCTTATGTTTTTATTGAACAAAAGGGGGGCTAATCTTGAAGTTGATTTAAGCAATGATCGTTAATAATCAGGCGCGTATACGGAAGAGTCGAATCTCTATGGACAAGTTTCGGGACATATAATTGGAAAAGTTGAAGTTTTGAATAGAGTAAAAGAACTTCTCCCCCTTCTCAATACATAACTAGCGATACTCTGCATGTGAAGATCTATAAAGCTTTTTGCAGACTGTACCTTTTATTGATTCAATTTTTCAAGTGCTATAATACTTGTTGCGCTATTTCTTTTCGACATAATAAATTCCCTCTATTACGTGTTTTTCATTGCGTGGTAACTGCAATAAAAAAGCACTCAACAAAAAAGTTCCCATGCCTGTATATAAACTCATACAAACATAGGAACTCATTGACTTTTTTTAGCGCCCTCGGAGGGAATCGAACCCCCATTTCAAGAACCGGAATCTTACGTGCTATCCGTTGCACCACGAGGGCATAATGGAACTGTACGGTTTTTAATTATAGTCTAGAAAACGTTTTATTGCAAGCTTTTTTGAGGTTTAAAATAATGACTTTTGGTCAATTATGAATAAAGGATATTTTTTTGAGAAATATAAGGCTTTCGTTTGACCTTTATTGACCATTAGTGTATGATGGAAAGTACATAAGGATTTATTTTCCTTAAAAACCATTCGGGTTTGTATTGTCCTGAATTAATAAAAAGTGTTAGGAGGAGAAAGTATGAACTTAATCCCTACAGTTATTGAACAAACCAATCGTGGTGAACGTGCCTATGATATTTATTCTCGCCTATTAAAAGATCGCATCATTATGCTTGGCAGTGCCATTGATGATCAAGTGGCGAACTCCATTGTTGCCCAGTTATTGTTTTTAGATGCTGAAAATCCGGAGAAAGATATATCCATTTATATCAATAGTCCAGGGGGAAGTATAACTGCAGGTATGGCTATTTATGATACAATGCAGTACATTAAATCGGATGTACAAACTATTTGTATTGGTATGGCTGCATCGATGGGTGCATTCCTACTAGCTGCAGGAGCAAAAGGAAAACGTATTGCATTACCGAACAGTGAGGTTATGATTCATCAACCACTTGGCGGTGCTCAAGGGCAAGCAACGGAAATCGAAATTGCCGCAAAACGTATTCTGTTTTTACGTGAAAAACTAAATACCATTCTTTCCGAACGTACTGGACAGCCGCTTGACGTTATCAGCCGAGATACGGATCGTGATAACTTTATGACCGCTGAAAAGGCCATGGAATATGGATTAGTTGATAAAATTATAACTCGTAATGAGTTAGATACAAAAAAATAATATAAGCACTAAAAGCTAAATAAATTTCTTTTTAGTGAAAATTAAATGAAACTAATTAAGAGCAGCAAAAAAGCCTTTCTATTTGAAAGGCTTTTTTTATGTTCAAAGATTGTAAACTTAAAAAGAATTGACGGACCTATGGAGCCCTCAGTCCTTTTATGAAGGACTCTTTGGGCTTTCCTTCAACCGTTTTTGTCCTTCATCGCCTTTATGAAGGACACTTTGCACTTTCTCTCAACGGATTTTGTCCTTCATCACCTTTATGAAGGACACTTTGCACTTTCTCTCAACCGTTTTTGTCCTTCATCACCTTTATGAAGGACACTTTAGTCTTTCCTTCAACGGTTTTTGTCCTTCAGTCCATTTAAATAGAAACGTTTAATTTTCGTCTTCTATAAATTTCGTTAATCCTTCTATTGCTTCTTTTTCGTCATGTCCAGTTGCACTTAATGTTACGACTGCACCTGCTCCGGCGGCAAGGCTCATTAATCCCATAATACTTTTTGCATTGACTTTCTTTCCGTCCTTTTCTAAAAATACTTCAGACGAAAAGCGATTTGCTTCTTGTACGAATAATGCAGCAGGTCGTGCTTGAAGTCCTGATTTTCGTTTTACTTCTACTTGTCTCTCTTCCATCTCAAACTCCCCTATTCTCTTATTTATTAGCAGCGGAGAAATCTCCTGCACGGAGCTTTTCCGCAATTTCATCAATTTTTCTTAGCCGGTGGTTGATGCCGGATTTGCTAATGGTACCTCCTGATACCATTTCGCCAAGTTCTTTCAATGTTACATCCTGGTAGGAGACTCGAAGCTCTGCAATTTCCCTTAATTTTTCGGGCAATACTTGTAATCCTACTGATGATTCGATGTAGCGAATATTTTCAACTTGCCTTATGGATGCTCCAATTGTTTTATTCAAGTTAGCCGTTTCGCAATTGACCAGCCTGTTCACTGAGTTGCGCATATCTCGAACGATGCGAACGTCTTCGAAACGTAACAACGCATTGTGTGCGCCAACTACATTCAGAAATTCTGTAATTTTTTCTGCTTCTTTTAAGTACGTAATAAAGCCTTTTTTTCTTTCAAGTGTCTTACTATTTAACCCAAACGAATTCATTAATTCACAAAGTGATTCATTATGCTCTTTATATAGAGAAAAGATTTCTAAATGATAAGAAGATGTTTCAGGATTATTAACAGATCCCCCTGCAAGAAATGCTCCTCTTAAATAGGAGCGTCTGCAGCATTTTTTCTTAATTAAATTTGGAGATATGTGGTGTTCAAAAGTAAAGCCTTCACCCAATATCTGCAAATCTTCTAGAATATCTTTAGCCATGCTTTTCAAACGGACAATGTAAACATTATTCTTTTTTAAGCGCATTTTTTTTCGTACAAGTAATTCTACTGGGGTATCATATATTTTTTTGATTAAAATATATATGCGGCGTGCGATAGCAGCATTTTCTGTTTGTACATTCACTACTAACAGTTTATTTGAAAAGGATAGCGCCCCATTCATTCTAATGAGTGCTGAAAGCTCAGCTTTTACACAACAATCCTTTACTTGTAAATTAGTTAATTCTTTTTTCGTTTCTGAAGCAAATGACAACCCCATAACCTCCATTGAAGTGAAAGAGAGAGAAATTTAATTCCTACTTCACTTAAAATCCATTTTAACCATTTGGCAACATATTATATAAAATTCGTGCTACTTTATCTGTATCGTGGCGAATTAATCCACCTTCATACGTTAGAATTTGATCGTATATAACATTTAAGCCTAAATCAATTAATTTGTCGACGTCATAGACAACTGGTTTTGCCAATTCCTCTTTATAACGTTCTTGTATATTCTGTGGAATTTCCTCATTATTTACTAGAATAGTGTCAATAAATTTACATCCCATATGCTGATAAATGGCATCTACATGGTTACTGGCCGTGTAGTCAAGAGTTTCTCCGGCCTGTGTCATTAGATTACATATATATACTTTCTTTGCTTTAGACTTACAAACTTCCTCCCCTAGCTGAGGAACAATTAGATTTGGCAATACACTTGTATATAGGCTACCTGGGCCGATGATAATTAAATCTGCTTGACGTATTTCCTTTATTGTTTCTGAAAGCGGATAAATAACTTCTGGGGTCAAAAATACGCGCTTTATCTTTTTTCCGGAAAAAGGTATTTTTGACTCGCCAGAAACAACAGTACCATCTGTCATTTCTGCATGAAGGACAACACTTTGATTTGCTGCAGGTAAAACTTTTCCATTCACATTCAATACTTTGCTCATTTCTTGTACAGCATGGACAAAATTGCCTGTAATAGATGTTAAAGCTGCAATAATTAAGTTGCCTAACGAATGACCCGACAATTCATTATCGGTCTTAAAACGGTGTTGAAACATTTGCTCCACTAATGGCTCTACATCGGACAAAGCCGCCAGTACATTTCTAATATCTCCAGGTGATGGCATATCCATTTCTTCTCGTAATCTTCCGGAGCTGCCACCATCATCTGCTACCGTTACAATAGCAGTAATATCTACCGGATATTTTTTCAGTCCCCTTAATAATACAGGTAATCCGGTCCCTCCACCTATTATAACTATTTTAGAATTTTTTTCCGTTGTCATGCTGATTTTTCCCTTCTCTATGTTTAATATCCCTATGGGAAATGCACGTATGATAGTCCTCTTCAAAATAATGACCAATATACTCCGTTAATGCCACAGAACGATGTTGTCCACCTGTACAACCAATTGCAATAATTAATTGACTTTTCCCCTCACGCTTATAGTGTGGGAGCATAAATGAAAGCAAGTCGGTTATTTTTTCGAGAAACTTATGGGTCTCATTCCATTTCAATACATAGTCATATACTTCCTGATCTAATCCTGTCTTCGGACGCATATGTTGTACATAATATGGATTTGGCAAAAAGCGAACATCAAAAACCAAGTCTGCATCAATTGGAATTCCGTGTTTAAATCCAAATGACATGACATTAACATTAAAGGTTGCTTGCTTATTAAGAGAGAACTCTGTTAATATCTTTTCCCTTAATTCTCTTGGCGACATATTCGATGTATTATATATAATTTGGGCACGTCCCTTTAACTCTTCTAATAACATCCTTTCTTGAGCTATTCCCTCTAATGGCAGCCCTGTCGGTGATAAAGGATGGAGTCTCCGTGTCTCTTTATATCTTCTTACCAATACAGAGTCATCTGCATTAAGAAATAGAATTTGTGGAGAGACCCATGAAATTTCTGCTAATTCATCTAACGCTTTGAATAAAGAATCAAAAAATTCCCTTCCGCGAAGGTCCATTCCAAGCGCAACTTTATTCATTTTATTATTTGAATCCTTCATAAGCTCCAAAAATTTTGGCAGTAATGTTGGAGGAAGATTATCAACACAATAGAAACCTAAATCCTCAAAGCTTTGGATTGCTACTGTTTTTCCTGCACCAGACATACCTGTAATGATAACTAGTTGAACGTTATTTGCACCTGTGCTCATGATCATTTCCTCCCGTATATAATGACCCTTCTGAAGATATGATGGATAGTCTTTTACTAACAAATTAAAAGGCAGTTAGCGATGTAGAATTTTCTATTCGAACATCCATTAATAACTAACCTCTTATTAATTCTTCTTATTCATTTTAGCTTGGATCTATTCGATATGAAATCAGTTCAAAGTCAGATGTATATGTAAATTGACCATAAATAATTCCTTTTCCATGAGCGAGATAATCGAGAATGTGATAATCCCCTTCTGCCATAGGTAAGGTCTTTATGCTGTCTATTGGATGCCAGGCTAAGTTCCCTTCCTCTGATTTCAATAGTTGTACACCATCATAGTCGTTCGCTACAAAGGAAAACATCATCCACTCTGAAACTACATTTTCTTTTTCAACAATAATAAAGGTGAAAACTCCCTTTAATGTTGGCTGTTTTATATAAATTCCTGTTTCTTCTCTAAATTCACGTATGACGGATTCGCGTATGGATTCACCCTGCTCCATTTTGCCACCAGGTGCCACCCACCAATTGCGCCTAGGCTTTTGCAACAGCAAAACCTCGCCGTCCTTCACTAAAACACAATTCGTAACACGCTGCATAACCCTCACCTCATTTATTAGGCTGTTTTCGTGCTGATTGTTGTTTTTCGGCATTTGTTATAAATAAATACTTATCAGACTTAGTTTCGAGGCATTTTTTCTTATAAGTTATACCAATTCAAGTAGTCAAATAATTTTCTATAAGTTTTGAGATAAAAAATGTATGATTTAAGAAAAAAGAATTAAAGCATATTTATTCATTTTATTATACTATTTATCGAACTTCCTAACAAACAGAAAACGGAAGCTTTAAGCAACTTTTCGCATAAGAAAAAAGCTCAGGCAATGCCTGGGCTTATCAAGGGGTCTTATTAAAAAGGGGGTCAATTTCATTTGTCTTAATCATACATGATTAATGTTTCACAATGATTACAGGAAAATTAAATCAAAATTACTTTTACAAAGGCTCTTTTCTTACACTTTGCTCTTACTATAATCGTAAATCTCATGTAATTGCTCGTTTAGTTTTAGAACGGGTAATCTTTTTAAGAAAAGATGCCCCGAAGCTATATCTTATTAGAAGTTTAATCAAAGTACGAAAAGAACAATTTATTCGCAAACACCATTTTTGAAATATCTCTGTAAATGACTAAGGGATTGACCCTAATTATTTTACCTTTTCTTTTAATTCCTCAATATAATGTTGTGCACTTTGTGCCGCAATACTTCCGTCTCCCGTAGCAGTTACAATTTGACGA
This sequence comes from Heyndrickxia sp. FW510-T9, assembly GCF_058781025.1. Classification (NCBI taxonomy): domain Bacteria; kingdom Bacillati; phylum Bacillota; class Bacilli; order Caryophanales; family Bacillaceae; genus Heyndrickxia; species Heyndrickxia sp. FW510-T9. The sequence continues at coordinate 150,919 of NZ_JBYSWK010000002.1, forward strand.
AGGGTCTTTTCACGAACATCCCCAGCGGCATAAATACCTGGTATTTTCGTTTCCATTTCTTCATTCGTTTCGATATAGCCTGATTCACTTACGATACCAAGGCTTTGGAATGGTTTTGTTAAAGGGACTAATCCAATATAAATAAACACGCCATCCGCTTCAAATTCTGTTTCTTTGCCATCCTCTGTTGAAACAAGGGTAACAGAGCCTACCTTACCATCTTTTTCATTGATTTCCTTCACTGTATGATTCCAAATAAAATCAACTTTTTCATTTGCGAATGCCCGGTCTTGTAGAATTTTTTGCGCTCTTAATTCAGAACGACGATGAACAATCGTTACCTTGTCAGCAAAGCGTGTCAAATATACACCCTCTTCTACTGCAGAGTCTCCTCCACCGACAACAACTAAATTCTTGCTCTTAAAGAATGCGCCATCACAAACTGCACAATAGGAAACTCCTCGTCCACCTAATTCTTTTTCACCTGGAACACCTATTTTCTTATACTCTGCACCTGTTGCAATAATAATCGCTCGTGCTTTGAATTCCTTTGAGCCTGCTTTAAGTGTTTTATACTCATCCCCATCGATGATTTCTTTTATGTCACCATAAGCATATTCTGCACCAAATTTCTTAGCATGCTCAAACATTTTATTTGAAAGCTCAGGTCCTAAAATGCTTTCATAACCTGGGTAATTTTCGACATCTTCTGTATTTGCCATTTGTCCACCAGGAACACCACGCTCAATCATTAAAGTAGATAAATTTGCACGTGAAGCATAAACAGCAGCTGTCATACCAGCAGGGCCAGCACCAATTATGATAAGATCATAAATTTTTTCATCCATATCTCAACACTCCTTACGGTTGAAATTTGAAGTGGCAATTTCAATAGGTGAAATTACACTTTAAATTTCACTCACACCCATTATTCTATATCTTTACATGAATTCTTGTATTATCATTCCCGAAATGGACAATGTTTAATGATAGAAGAAAAGATGTGCCGATTGACACATGCTTCATGAAACAAATCTTCGGAAATCATTACTCTTATCTTAAAAGAATGTTCTTCATACGTCCAAATATATGCCTACTGATAATATTGGTTAATTAACTTCACATATTTTTGCAATGTTGAAGGTGAAATATTATATGATTTGGCAATCTCTGCTTGTGATTTCTTTTCTTCATTAAGCTTGCTCCACATATAGTCTACTGCAGCAGCATAAGCCTGTTGGTTTGTAAATATGGCCCCTTCTTTTAATCCATTAATAAAAATAGCAAACCACATATGAAATAAACCAGTTGTTTTTGGATAAATGGGCTGATGATTTTTATATAGCAATGAAGCGATACCATGTCCCATTCCAATCATACCTTCGGGGTCAAATTGTTCTTTCATTCCTGCATCCAATACGTTTGCCAAGTATATTTTTTCCGTTATCGTAAAATCATCTAAGCTTTTAAATTCAGAATGAGAGATGATTTCTTGCCTTTTATTTGAGATGGAAATCAGAAATATTCCAAAAAGACGTTCCTCTAAGTAATCACTTTTTAATTTACTTAGTATGGTTGAAACATGATTTTCGAAGCCAGCCTCATTCAATTGTTCGTTATTATTCCAAGGCTCCGAACCTTCTTTTTCAGGACTTATTTCCAATAATTGCTTCCAGGCTGTTTTAGATGTTTGCTCATGTCCAGTTGAATATGCAACATGTGAAAGCCAATAATAGAAGCTCGCATCTCCATCAAAACCTTGTTTTTTTAGTTTATTCAACCAATAAAAGGCTTTTGCGTGATTTCCAAGCAATGCAAAAGTAGCGCCTAATTTATATTGATGTTCAATAAGAATCGGTTGGATTTTTTCTAGTCCGTCCAATAATTCTTGCAACTCTACATCACGGTGCTGATGATACAAAAATACAGCTAAATTGCAAAGAGCGTGAAGGTTTCCCGGATTTTTTTCTAAAAGCTCTTTCAACACATTTGCAGCTTTCTCCATTTCCCCTAAATAAAAATAACCGAGAGCTAGATTATTATAGGCTGACCAAAAATCAGGGTATTTTTCAATTATTTCTTTTAAATTTTTGATAGCCATTTGAAAATTCCCAGATTCGAGAAGCTGTCTTGCCTTTTCTTGTTTCACGATGAGTTCATCCTGCATATACAAGGAATCTTCTAAATCTGTTTCTTCCGTATTGATGACGTAAATTAAATCTTCGGCTTCCTCCGCAAATTCACCGTATGGGTCAATTTCTAAATACTTGTTCGCATGTTTATATGCTTCATAAAAAAGCCCAAGCTCTGCATAGTTATTTGCTAGAAAATAGTGGCATTCTGTCATGCTCGGATCTAATTCATCCAAAATATTTGTAAAAAGCTCATTAGATTGCTGAAATTCATCTAATTCCATACAGACTAAGCCAAGCTGACAAGTAATCAATGGTTCATAAGGTTCAAGTTGCATGGCACGCTGCAAGTACTTCTTCGCTTTTTTTAAATCATGTCTATGATAGGCATTTATTCCTTTATTAAAATAATATTCACCTGTTGGTATAAAAGACAGGACAACCCCTTGCTCCTGTCTAACATTTACGTCTTTTGCCATTAAGGTCCCTCTCAAATCTTACAAAGTTAACGATGGCTCTTTTCGTAAACTTTGTTGTGTTTTAATACTACATGAATCATTTGATAAGAAAAGTTGCCTCGTGTACGAACAAGGCATTTATCAAAAAAACAACAAAATATGCGAAAACAACCATAACTACTGTAGTATAACATATATAAGTATCAGGATTAACTCCTAATTTAAGGTACCCGTCACCAGGTACCTATTATTTTTCCTTTATTCCATATATCGGATCTGATGCCCATCTTTCTTGTAATTGCTCCTTCGTGTAAATGACTCTCATAGGATTTCCACCGACAAATGCGCCTGCTGGAACGTCTTTATGGACAAGAGTCCCTGCTGAAATGATAGCACCATCTCCTATAGTCACCCCAGGCAAAATGGTTGTATTAGCACCAATCATTACCTCACTACCAATTTCTACATTTCCGAGTCTATATTCTTTAATTAAGTATTCATGAGCAAGAATAGTCGTATTATAGCCAATGACCGTGTTTTGACCTACTGAGATTTTTTCTGGGAACATTACATCAAGCATGACCATTAATGCAAAGGATGTTTGATTACCAATTTCCATGTTTAAAAAGACACGATACAACCAATTTTTCATTCCAAGAAATGGAGTATATCTTGCCAATTGGATAACCAAAAAGTTTTTTACTACCTTCCAAAACGGGACGGTTTTATACACATGCCATAAAGAGTTTGCACTCGAAACCGGGAAACGCTCTGTTCTTCTCATTCATTTCTTGCCCCGACGATTTTCAGAAGATCACGCATATTATCAAGAATGAAATCAGGTTCATATTTTTCTATATAGGCACGCCCTTTTGCTGACCATGAGACACCAGCAGATAAAGTTCCTGCATTTTTCGCTCCTAATATATCATGGTAATTATCTCCTACCATGATAGCTTCCTGCGGAGTAGATCCAAGATGTTGTAATGCTTTTTCAATTGGTTCAGGGTCTGGCTTCACATTCTGAACATCATCAATGGCAACAATTACTTCAAAAAATGAATCTAAATTCGTCAGCTTAAGTCCTTTTTTCACGGTAGCAGACATTTTAGTTGAAACAATCGCAAGCTTATATCCATTTTCCTTTAAGGTTTTTACTGTTTCATATACACCATCGAACTCTTTTACAAGAAGATCGTGATGCGCTAAATTATGTGTGCGATATCTTTTAATCATTTCATCTATCCGCTCGGGATCAATGGAGGACATGGTTTCCTTTAATGATGGTCCTATGAATGGCAATACATCTTCTCTAGTGTACTTTCCTGGATAGTAATGATTTAACGTATGTAAGAAAGAAGCGATAATTAATTCATTCGTGTCAATTAATGTTCCGTCTAAATCAAATAGTACGGTCGTAATTTGTTTTTGCATATTTGCTACCCTTTCTGCTGCTTGATATATTTTTTTATTATAAGGTGTTTCGTATAAATTGTTAAAATCCAAAAGCCGTTTTTAACTTGTTGCTTTTCGTTAGTTTCTGGGCATCTTTTCTTAATAGATTAACCATTCTGAAGTTGAATGTAAAAATTTATGAGGTTTGTGAAAACAAAAACATCAAAGTTTAAGATAAGAGCCTATTGTAATGATAAAGCTTTTTAAAACAAATGAAAAGAAACTGGCGGTTACCAGTTTCTTATTTTAACCCTCAAGAGTTGTCGAGGTCTTATTTGAGAACTTCTTGCGGTTCCATATCAAGCCGATAATTAACGTTAAGATAAAGGCTGTAACAAGTCTAACGAGTAAAAGATAAAGGACAGGAATCCCTAGAGGAACAAAGATTAGGGTATCTTCGACAACTGCATGACAGCCGCAAAGAAAAATAAATGCTAGCGTAGCATCTTTCATACTAACACCATCTTCTTTTACCGCTTGTATCATAACCCCAGCGCCATATGCTAAGCCGAAGAATAAACCTGCTGCAAGCGTTGTAGACGTATTTTCTTTCATCCCTAAAAGCCGTGTAATAGGAGCCATCCAACGTGAAAAGATTTTCAACAAATGTAAATCCTTCAAAATTTGAATACCAATCATCAAAGGGATGACAATTTTGGCAAGCTGATACACGCCGAGTGCGGCTTTTTCAATTCCATTCCAAATAATCGGCCAAACACCGGATATTTTATCTTGAACAGGTGCTATCATTCCATAATGGGCTGGAGTATGCCCACCATGCCAGCATACATTAATGAGGATAGCGGAAAGTATGGCTAAGCCAACCCGAACGAGAATCATTACCCATATTTTCACACCTACTTTGACAGCGACACTTGATTCAATAAAAAGATTATGGGCAAAGCTCAGCATGACAGCGATAATGAATACTTCTTTAACTGTCAAATCAACAGACAATATACCTGCAATACCTGCATACAAATTCAAAAAATTCCCTAGTACAATTGGGATGGCTGCATCACCAGATAAACCAATTAGCTTCATCAAAGGCGTAATTACTTTAATAATCCAAGGTAAAATCGGTGTGAATTGTAATATAGTAATGACTAATGTAATTGGAAAAATCACTTTTCCTAGTGTCCAAGTTGTTTTAAGCCCCGATAAGATGCCTGTTTTTAGCGTTTGTAGCATTTTCCATATCTCCCTAAAATACTTAAACCTATTAATCGGATATTTCCCGATATTGTATGGCAGAATAGCCTGCTTTTCTTCTGAAAATCCATAAAATGATACCTACCACAATTAATACAATCGAAATCATCTGTGCCATCCGTAAATTACTTGTTAACATTAAACTATCTGTTCTCATGCCTTCAATAAAGAATCTTCCAATGGAATACCAGATTATATAGCTTAAGAACATTTCCCCTCTTCGTAAATTTACTTTTCTCAATACAATAAGAATGATGAAACCAACAAGATCCCACATAGATTCATATAAAAAAGTAGGGTGATAATAATGTCCATTGATATACATTTGATTAATAATAAAATCAGGTAAATGTAAGTGCTCCAAGAATGTACGACTTACTTCTTTTCCATGAGCTTCTTGATTCATAAAATTACCCCAGCGACCGATTGCTTGACCTAGAATAATGCTAGGAGCACATATGTCTGCCAGCTTCCAGAAGGACACATTTTTTGCTTTTGAAAAAATAATTGCCGTTAGCACTGCACCGATTAAACCACCATGAATAGCGATCCCGCCATTCCAAATCTTGATAATATCTCCTGGATGGGTAGAATAATAGCCCCACTCAAAAATAACATAATAGATTCGGGCACATATAATCGAGATAGGTATTGCCCATATCATTAAATCAGCAAATAGATCCTTATCAACCCCTAGTTTTTCCCCTTCGCGAATAGCTATGAATAAACCAAGGGCAATACCACACCCTATAATAATTCCATACCAATGAACTTCAAAAGAACCTAAATGCAAAGCAATCGGATTCAGTGGTTTTATAGTATCCATATTCATTACTCCTTTATCTAGACATCATAAATAATAATGAGCAGCATTTATATTAATAGGAGAATTTACTTCTCGTCGTTTTCTCCATCTTCAATTACATCTGCTAGTCGTTCTGTAAATTGTTGTGCTGCGTTTACCCCCATTTTTTTCAGACGATAATTCATCGCTGCAACTTCAATAATAATGGCTAAGTTTCTGCCTGGGCGAACAGGGATCGTAAGCTTTGGTATTTCTGTATCAATAATTTTTATCTTTTCCTCGTCCAGCCCAAGCCGGTCATATTGTTTCATTTGATCCCAAAGCTCCAAGTTAACAACCATCGTGATTCGTTTATGACTCCGAACCGCCCCAGCTCCGAATAGCGTCATTACATTTATAATTCCGAGTCCGCGAATCTCAAGTAAATGTTCAATTAAGTCTGGTGCATTCCCCACAAGTGAATCGGTATCTTCTTGGCGAATCTCTACACAATCATCCGCCACTAGGCGATGTCCCCTTTTCACTAATTCCAGTGCAGCTTCACTTTTACCTACACCGCTTTTCCCTGTAATTAAAACCCCTACTCCATAAATATCAACGAGCACGCCATGGACCGCAGTTGTTGGAGCTAATTTAAATTCTAAATAATTCGTTAAGTGACTTGAAAACCTTGTTGTTTTCATATTTGTGCGCATAACTGGAACAGAATGCTCGTTTGATGCTTCGATTAATTCTTCCGGTATTTCTAATCCTCTCGAAATAATAATACCAGGTGTTAAATCACTACATAGCTGTTCCATTCGATTTATTCTTTCTTCTTTATCTAAGCGCTCACTAAAGGTAATCTCAGTCATTCCTAGCAGCTGAATCCTGTCAGCAGGATAATAGTTAAAAAAACCTGATAGCTCTAGGCCTGGACGTGAAATATCGCTTGTCGTAATCGGACGATGGATTCCTTCTTCCCCACTAATCAATTCTAAATTAAACTTTTTTATTATATCCTCCACACGAACCTTTGCCAATGTTCTTTCCTCCTTGCATTAAGTCTGCAGCAGGTCTTCTTATAATCATGTAGACAAGCAATAAGCAAATTTTCTTTCAAGTTAATAGTAAAAGCTTTCTTTATTGTAGCATTACAAGGTAGAAGAAGACTACCCTTTAAAGGTTGCAAACGAGTAAACGTATTTCTTATGTACGGCATAGGCGTTGAAGCTAGAAGTAGACAATTTGTAAAAAAATTATCCATTGGGTTAAATTTTATAATTTCCCTAACAACAAAAAGGACCGTCCATGACTAGTCCCTTTTGTTTTTCTTTAATATTGTATTTTGGAGGATTATATTTGCAATGGACATTATAACTGCCATCAGGAATGCCATTCCAAAGCTGTGAATTTCAAAGCTGGCTCCCATTATCTTATCAGTTAACATTAATGTAATGGCATTAATGACTATTAAGAATATCCCTAATGTCAAAATAGTAATCGGTAAAGTTAATATGATTAGGATAGGACGGACCAAAACATTTAATATTGATAAGATAAAGCTGGCGCCAAGAGCTGCTCCAAAACTAGAAACTTCAAAACCTGGAAAAAAACCAGCTATTGCAACAAATATTACTGCATTGATAAATATACTAATTAACCATCTCATTAATAATAATACCTCTTTCTAAGTAGGTAACTTTTAGTAAACAACCTCTTTTTTCTCGGATTTTTTAATATTAACAGATCCTGTTTTTGTATCGGCAAACACTCTGGTGATTCCCTCTTTTTCACCAGCTTTTTTGAAATTTATTTGCTTTTGAGCAATTTCTTTCTTTTCTACAATTGTTTCCACATTATCAAGCTCAATTTTAATATTACCAAAATTGGATTTACATTCTCCTTCTACACCTGTTCCATCAGGAAGGAAAAGATGAATATTGCCCGTTACAGCTTTTACATGAATGGTATCTGACTGATTTTCTATTGTGCAGTTAACATTTCCATTAAATGATTGTAAATCAACTGTGTCATAGGATCCCACAACATCTATTTGACCATTCATTGTTTCAGCAGCAAGTTTCTTTGCTTTTCCGTTTTGAATCAAAATTTTTCCATTTGCTGTTTCCGCTTCTAATTTTTCGGTATTCATTTCATGTAAAGTGATTTTTCCGTTTGCAGTCTTTGTTTTAAAATCTTGAACGTTCATTTTTTCTGCACTAATTTTTCCATTGAATGTGCGAATGACCGCTTTTTCATAGGAGTCCCTTGGAACAAATATAATCGTATCTACTTTCATCCATTTAGATTGTGTAGAGAAACGTAAGCGTTTATTTTCGACGGAAAAATAACTGTTTTCAATAAAAAAACTTCGGGCATCTTCGCGCCCGTCTTTTCGATACACTTTAGCTTGGCACTCGATACGTATATCCGGTTGATCCCAGGGTTTTATTTCAACATGACCGTTAGCTACATCGATATCAATATGAGTAAAATCCGCCTCGGCCTGTTGAAAAACATGGGGAAATTCAACCGACTGGTTAAAATTAAATTCAAACTCTTTAATTTTTTTTACTGCAGAATTAACGAAGTCCATAATTTTATCACGAGCTCCAGAGAATTGGAAAGTTTCCTCCTCCTCTTCTTCGTCATTATCTTTATGTTCTTGATCTTTCGTAGCCGAATCGATTTCATGCTTTATATCTTCTGCTGGCTTCACTTTATCTTTACTTTCATTCCCTAATGCTTCTAAAAGAGTTAGAGCCTCCTCCGTTGAAAGCTTTCCTTCCTTTACCATTTCTAAAATACGTTTTCTTTCCATTTTCATCTTTTGCTCCTCCTTTATTTTAAAAATGTATATGCTAAAGATGGATTCATAAATTGTTTAATATTGCTTATTTATATTCTCGCATACCCTCACATTTTCTTCCTCCGTCTTAGGATGGAATTATTCTAGTCATAATATTTATTTTGATAAAGGACTAGCGGCCGACCTGAAAAGCAACATTCTATACGAAAACAGCCTAAAAAAAGACGAATCACTGATATGTAATAGTGATTCGTCTTTTTTACGCTTCCGAAAGTTCGTAGAGACTGCTTCTTTTTTTCATAACTTTTTCCCGATAGTTTTTTCTTTCTGTATCGGACATTTTTTTAAAATCTTTTAGAAACTTTTCGTATTTTGGTACAACATCCTCAATCGTTCCAAAAGCTTTGACTTCCCCATATTCAATCCACAATGCTTTATCACAAAAACTCTTGATTTGTTTAATGGAGTGGCTGATAAAGAAAATGGTTTTCCCCTTTTCTTTAAATTCATTCATTTTTTCTTCACATTTATCTGCAAAAATTTTATCTCCAACCGATAATGCTTCGTCAATTATTAATACATCTGGGTTAATGTTGATTGAAATGGCAAAACCGAGACGGGATTTCATTCCACTTGAATAATTTTTGACAGGCTGGTCAATGAATTTTCCAAGTTCTGCGAATTCTATAATTTCAGGTTCTAATTCTTTAATTTGTTTCTTATTAAAGCCAAGCATTAAACATTTTAATTCAATGTTCTCTCTACCTGTTAATTGGCTATCTAACCCGGAATTAATAGCAATTAATGCTACTTCTCCTTTAATCTCAATACTTCCTCTTGTAGGAGGAATAATTCCAGAAATAATATTGGACAAGGTTGATTTCCCTGAGCCGTTAACTCCTAGTATTCCAATAACATCGCCCTCTTCAGCTTCAAAGCTTATATTTCTAAGGGCATAGAAATCCTCACCATAACCGTTCGGCAAAAGAATATCTAACACTTTATCAGATGTGCGTTTATACATTTTATACTTCTTGGCCACATTATGGAGGATAACCGTTTTTTCCATATTTCTCACATCCGTATTATAAAAAGTCTACAAATCGGTTTCTAAATTTAACATGTAATACAGCACCAATTGAAAATAATACAGCAACTACCGCCCAAAAATATAGAGTGTAATGCCATTCGCTTATAAGATACCATCTTTTACCAAGTAATGAATTTCTGTACCCTTCAATAACATAAAAGATAGGATTAATCTTTAGCACACTAGTTGTTAAATTTCCTAAACTGTGTGAAGATGGTGCCCACAGGACCGGTGCTAAATAAATCATCATACGCATAACTGCTTGGACAATCATCTGTACGTCCCTTACAATCGTTGCAAGTGTAGAGGTGATTAAAGATATCGAAAAAGTAAGAGCAATTGCTGCAAACATATAATAAGGCAATTCTACATAATGAATAGATATAGGATATCCATAAAACCAAAGCAATATAATAATAACAACCAATAACATTAAATGCTGATAGAATTTTGCGATAATAACATATGATGTTATTACACTTAATGGAAAACTCATTTTAGCAACCATTTTTATACGTGAAAAAATCGATCTTGTTCCTTGCAAAATAGCTGGATTAATAAAATACCACGCAACAAACCCGGAAATTAACCAAGGAAAATATTCTACACCCCATTCACCTTTTCTCCCTATTGCATGACCAAAAACAAACCAATACACCGTAATTTGGATCATCGGATTGATTACTTCCCACATAATCCCTAAGTAATGATTTTTATTGTTACTTTTCACTTCATATGCAGATAATCTGCTAATAAGGTAAAAACTTGAAATTTGTTCCTTGATAACAGTAAAAATAGATCTCATGTAATTGTCCTTCCTACAAACAAAAGCAACTTATATGAAGATTGTTATAAAATTCTCAGTTCAGGTTAAAATGTAGTGAGATAACAATCTTTATATGTAAGATGCATTTATGAAAATTAAGGATATTATGTTTAGAAGAAATTTAAGAGGGCAATCTCCACCCCCCTAATTAACCATAATATTAATAACTAGCCATTCTTTATATTAATTAAATCTTTTTTTATCTTTGTTGTAGATATCCCCATTGTTCTTGGCAAATACACTACTTCGCAATATTCCTTTAAAAAGTCAAAACGACCTTTCCAATCGTCACCCATCACAAAAATGTCCACATCATGGTCGATAACATCGGACACCTTCTGTTCCCAGTCGTTTTCTGGAATTACTTCATCCACATAACGAATAGATTCCAAAATGAACTTTCGGTTTTCGTAGCTGTGATAGGATTTTTTATCTTTCAATTTATTAAATTCATCTGTAGATAACGCAACAATTAAATAGTCACCAAGTTCTTTTGCTCGTTTTAAAATGTTGATATGTCCCCAATGAAGTAGATCAAAGGTTCCATATGTAATTACTTTTTTCATTTCAACCTCTCCTCTTGGTTTGACGGCAAAGAGAAATTCATTTTAATTAGTTTGCAACTTAGACAAAACCATCCTATATATTATAAACGAATTTCAAGTACTTTCAAATACATATTATGACAGAATTTATTCCGTCCGATGTGATTATTATAAATTCATTTCCGTTTTACCCACTAGTAATTGTTTAAATTTATTTTATTATCTTTTGTGTTAAACATACTCTTCTCAAACTTTTACTTTGTTATTACCATTTTTACAGCTTTTTCTGTTTCGACATTTTGTAAATAATTTACTAAGTTTTCACTTGAATTTCCATTTGAATATTCATTCCAGTTTTGTGCAAATTGCTTAATCAACTCAAAATCAAATGAATTTGTTTTTACTTGGTTAATAATATCGCTTGTTTGATAAGCAACTGGCCCAGGAATGGTTTCTTTATATTTGTACCAGAGACCTCGCTCCTGTTCGTATTCCAGTAAATCATAAGCATAAAAAATGATTGGTCTATTTAAGATTGCATATTCGAATGGTATAGAAGAATAGTCTGTAATTAAAATATCCGTTATTAATAATAATTCATTTACATCCTTGTAGGAAGAATAATCATAAATAAATCCTTTATAGGATGCATCAATGTCCAAATGGTTTTTTACCGCAGGGTGAAGGCGAAGAATAAGAACATATTCCTCACCTAGTTCTTTATACAATAAATTAAGATCTATATTTAAATCAAAAGAATGAAGCTGTCCATCACGATAGGTAGGTGCATATAAAATAATCTTTTTATTTTTTAATTCTAGATTATTATCATGCAATTGTTGGATCACTTTCTGCTTTCTTTCTTCATCAAAGAAAAAATCCGTTCTCGGAACTCCACTTCTTAAAATGTTTTCCTCAGGAAGCTTAAATGCTTTTACAAATATTTCTGCCATACTTTCCGACCCTACTACCACTTTATGAAATCGTTTGTATACCTCAATAAACCTTTTCCGATCACCTTCACTCCTATTTGTGATCGTTCGATCCTCTAAACCAAATTTCTTGTAGGCTCCTACTGCATGCCAAACTTGAATGCATTCTACTTCTTTTTTAAAATCGACACATGATAAAAAAGCAAAGTAATTATCTACAATAACAAATTTAGATGTAGCCAGATAATAAATGGATTGTATAGTAGAAATAATATTAGCAGTTTCAAACTTTATCTTCCTAATATCCTTGTACTTGTCCATGTTTAAGCTACAGGAATTCTTATATAAAAATACAATTTCCGAATTTTCATTTCTTTTTCTTAATTCTTCATATATATAATCGCAATTATCCCCAAATGAAATAATAAAGGTGTACCGATTTTTTACCGGAAGTATATTAAAAATATTAAAAAACACTTTAAAACCAAATAAATATAACCATATAAAGAGGTCTTTACATTTTTTTTTCATAACAAAATCACCTTAATTTGCTTTTTATGTGTAAAAAATAGATTATTGGTCGATGTGCTTGACCAAGTGAAATTAGCTCCTCAAATTTCTACAAGCCTTAGATGTGCCGACTAAAAGCGAAGTGAAAGCAGCTAGGCCAACAAATACATACCTGATTATGAAGGAGAGCTCAGAATAATTTTATTTAATTAAATATTATTACACTTCTTTTAATAATTAAATAATTTTGTATAATTAAACATTGTAAAAAAAGAGCAATAATAAAACAAGGGAAGGAAGCCCTTCCCTTTTATTGTTAAAAAATACTTGGTGAAGCTATTTCTTATTAAACACTTCTTCGACTACTCTCTTAGAAGATTGTCCCGATTCTAAATAACAAAATTTATCATAGAAAGCTTGATAAGAAGGGGATAATGAGAATCCGTCTTTTTCAATCTGCTTTATTGAAGAGATGATTTCTTCTGTCGTTTTAAGCAATGGGCCTGGTGCCTGTTTTTCAAAATCAAAATAGAAGCCCCTTAAATTATCGCGATAGGAATCAATATCATATACAAAGAAAAGCATTGGTCGTTTTAAATTACCATAATCAAAAAATACGGAAGAGTAATCTGTAATCAAAATATCGGAAATTAAATATAATTCTCTAATATCCTCATGCTGAGAGTAATCATATGCAAAACCTTCATATGAGGAAATATCTAGGTTCTCAGATACAAGATAGTGCATTCTAAGAATAAGAATATATTCATTTCCAAGTCTCTCTTGCATATCGTTTATGTCTAGTTCCAAATCAAACTTATATTTTCCTTTTCCAGAAAATTGATTATCTCTCCAGGTTGGAGCATATAATATGATTTTTTTATCTAAAGGAATTCCGTATTTTTCTTTCAATTTACGAATAGATTCGGGATTGTTTGCCTGAAATAAGAAGTCATTTCTAGGGTATCCAGACTCAATTATTTTTTTTCCAAACATAAAGGCGCGTTCAAAAATCTCCGTAGAGTACGAGTTAGGAGAAATTAAATAATCCCATCTGCCAGCCTCAAAAATAAAATTTCGTTTATATTTCGTTGTTGTTGTTCCAGGCATATGAACTTCATCCATATCAGCTGCTAATTTTTTTAGTGGCGTCCCATGCCATGTTTGTAAATATACCGTATGCTTTGGTTTTGGAATCCATAATGGCAATCGACTGTTGACAACCCAATATTTCGCTCGAGCCATTTTAAATAACCAAGGAATAGAAAAACGTTTCAAATAATTTACATCTTTATTGATAAAATTACCAATGAATCGGTTATCAATCCCCCAATACATCTCATACTCAGGGTAATTTTCTTTAATGTATTCATAAATAGCACGTGGATTACAACTGTATTGCTTTCCAAGATAGCTTTCGAATATAATTAAGTTCTTTTTAGCTGGAAACATTCCAATAATTAGAAAAAGATTTTTGTATATTTCTTGTGTTATGGAACATTTTTTAATTTTATATAGAGCATTCTTTATCTTTCTTTTGACCTCTTGCTTCAAAATATACTCACGAGAAGATACAAATAGTATTCCTACTGATTTTGTCCGTGATAACCGGATTTTTTGTTTTCTATTTCCAAACTTAACAATGTTAGCCGATGGGGTAAAGTCGTCTTCTAATGCATTGAATTTTAATGAAAAGCTTTCCGCAATACTTTTTTCAAAATCGTTTAATACATATTCCATGGTAGCTGTCAAAGAAATATTTTCAAAATGCTCCTTCAATAAATCGTGTACATTAATTTCTACACGGAATCCGGATTGTTCAAAATCATATCCATGATGTCCGTAGGTTGCATTTAAATCTTTCCTATTAACATCTGTAACATTATAGCTTGCCTTGATCGTGTCATCTTTGTCTTTTAATACAAATTGTCTCTTTAATGCTAGTTCTCTGCCATCATAATCCGGATGATAACTATAGCCCTCTACAACCATAATTCCATCTTTGGAAAGAGTCGCTTTTTCTACTCTCGCAATAATCATTAATTCTTTAATCTTTATAGAAAGACTCCCTTTGTTAGTCGTATAAGGGATTAATAGTTTTTCTCTTTGCTTATCATAATAAAATAATAATTCTAACTCTTGAATACTGCTTCTAATCCGAAGTCGCTGAAATCCTTCTTCTATATCTTTGTTCTCAATTTGAATATATGCATCCCAATATAAACCATTATTTATTAAATCCGCAAAAATAGAGCTAGGCAATACTGATTTTAAAAACAATGTTTCACCATTGAAACCAACTTGTTCTAAGGAGAAAGAGATTTGCCTTTCAGAATGTCGCTCTACTAAAATGAATTCCTTAATAGAATCTGCTTTTTCATTAGGACTTAGATGATGGTGTAATTCTAATACTAAATTATCACCTTGATAACTTATTCTATGCAAAATACTCTTTTGTCCATTTTGAGTCACCATCTGGTGTTCTCCCTTCCTTTCAGCTTACCTAACAAAGAAGTCATTCATTTCTTCATCGTATATTTTTATTGTCATTTTAATCAAATAAACTTATTCATTTCTTAATAAAAACTTTAATTATTATATCATGTTTTCATTAGTCTGCTTAGGTTTGAAATAAAAAAGAAGAAGGATCGATTGATCCCTCTACTTCTTAACTATTTTTCACACTAAATAAATCTTTCTTTATCTTTGTAGTAGAAATGCCTACTGTTCGAGGTAGATAAATTACTTCACAATACTCTTTTAAAAAGTCAAAATGTCCTTTCCAATCATCACCCATTACAAAGACATCAATATTGTGGTCGATTACATCTTGTATTTTTTGATCCCAATTATTTTCTGGAATTACCTCGTCAACATATCTTATAGATTCTAATATCATTTTTCTATTCTCATAACTGTGATACGATTTCTTATTTTTTATTTCATTAAATTGATCAGATGATAAAGCTACTACTAGATAATCACCTAAATCTCTTGCTCTTTTTAATAGGTTTATATGTCCCCAATGTAATAAATCAAAAGTTCCATATGTTAGTATTTTTTTCACTGTAACAAACTCCTTATCAATATATTATTTTATTTTTTTATTGTAAGAGTGACAGCTAACTAATTTCCCAAAAACATATTGAAAATTATAATGTAATTTACAATTTAATTCAATTCTTATAAAGGAAATGTAACATAATCGACAATAAAGGTGAAGGACTGTAATGAAACTGCATTTTATTTAAATATTCGACAAGAGACCATATATTTTTAACTAATAGAATAATGAATCTCTACAAACGAGTTTATTTCATTATGCTTATAGTTTTCCTTATAAATTGTTTACTAGAGGGTAGAACGAAAAAAATCTATTCCGAAATAATATCCGGAATAGATTTTTTCTATTGATTCACTATCATCTTAATTTTATTATTCATTCTAGCAGCATCTCGTTCTAAGATAGGCTTTAAATATTTCCCGGTATAGGATTCCTGCACCACAGCAATTTTCTCAGGAGTTCCAGTAGCTACAATCGTTCCACCGTTTGAACCACCTTCGGGACCAAGATCTATAATATAGTCAACGGTTTTGATAACATCTAGATTATGTTCAATAACAAGAACGGTATCACCATTTTCTACAAGTCTCTGTAAGACATCAAGAAGTCTTGCAATATCATCTACATGTAGGCCTGTAGTAGGTTCATCCAATATATAAAACGACTTACCTGTTGAGCGGCGATGTAGTTCAGATGCAAGCTTCACCCTTTGTGCTTCTCCACCAGATAAGGTGGTTGCAGGTTGCCCAAGCTGTATATAGCCTAGTCCTACATCTGCAATCGTTTGGAGCTTCCGTTTAATTTTTGGGATGTTCTCAAAAAATTCAAGGGCATTTTCAACAGTCATATCCAATACTTCCGCAATACTTTTTCCCTTGTATTTTACTTCTAGAGTCTCACGATTATATCGTTTTCCGTGACATACCTCGCATGGTACATACACATCAGGAAGGAAGTGCATTTCGATTTTGATAATCCCGTCTCCGCGACATGCTTCGCATCTTCCACCTTTTACATTAAAGCTAAATCGCCCCTTTTTATACCCGCGAATTTTCGCTTCGTTTGTTGTAGCATATACATCTCTTATATCATCAAACACACCCGTGTAAGTAGCAGGATTTGAACGCGGTGTTCTTCCGATTGGTGATTGGTCAATATCAATTACCTTTTCAAGATACTCTATTCCTTTGATGTCCTTATGTTCACCGGGCTTGCTTTTGGAACGATAAAGCTTTTGAGCAAGTGATTTATACAGAATCTCATTTATAAGCGTACTTTTACCTGAACCAGATACACCAGTAACGGCAACAAATGTTCCAAGTGGAATTTTTACGTTCACATTTTTTAAATTATTTTCCTTCGCACCTTTAATTTCAATAAAGCGTCCGTCAGGTTTTCTTCTTTCAACAGGTAGAGGAATGAATTTCTTACCTGATAAATATAGACCTGTTAAGGAATTTGAATCATTCATCACTTGTTCTGGAGTACCAGCGGAAATGACCTCTCCTCCATGAATACCCGCTCCAGGACCAATATCAATTAAGTAATCTGCAGCAAGCATTGTATCTTCATCGTGTTCTACGACGATGAGTGTATTGCCAATGTCTCGCATATTTTTCAATGTACTAATTAGACGATCGTTATCACGCTGATGTAACCCGATGGATGGTTCATCTAAAATATAGAGAACACCTGTTAACCTGGAACCAATTTGCGTGGCTAGCCGAATTCGCTGGGCTTCACCGCCAGATAAGGTTCCTGCAGCTCTACTTAATGATAAATATTCCAATCCAACATTCACCAAAAATCCGAGCCTTTCCTTTATCTCACGGAGAATAAGATTTGCTATTTTCATTTCCTTTTCCGTCAGATCAAGACTATTGAAAAATTGATCGGCATTTTCAATTGAAAATTCAGTTACTTCCCCGATATGCTTTTGATTAATTTTGACTGCAAGTGTTTCCTCTTTTAAGCGATAACCTTTACATTTCGGACATGCTTGCTGTGCCATATATTTTTCCATCTGCTCCCGGATATAATCGGAGCTTGTTTCTTTATAGCGACGTTCTACATTAGGAATTACCCCTTCAAAACGTATATTTCCTTCTCGTATTTGACCAAAATCATTCTCATAACGGAAATAGATGGAGTCATTTCCAGAACCATATAAAAGTATATCCATCTGATGTTTCGGGATATCTTTCACTGGTATTTCCATATCAATTCCATAGTGTTTGCAGACTGCTTCTAGTAGTTGCGGGTAATACTGCGAACTAACAGGCTCCCAAGGTGCAATTGCGTTTTCTTTTAATGATAATTCTTTATTAGGAATAACAAGTTCTATATCGACCTCAAGTTTAGTCCCTAAGCCGTCACATTCGGGACACGCACCAAATGGGCTATTGAAGGAAAACATGCGTGGCTCCATTTTGTCGATAGAAAAACCACAATGCGGACAAGCAAGATGCTCACTGAAAAGTAGCTCATCTTTGCCAATCACATCGATAATCACTTTCCCATCCGCTAGTCGTAATGCTGTTTCTAATGAATCAGCAAGTCGGGCTTCAACCCCATCTTTCACTACTACACGGTCAATTACCACTTCGATGGAATGCTTTTTATTTTTCTCAAGGTCAATTTCTTCCCCAAGATCACGCAGCTCTCCGTCAACCCGCACTCTAACAAAGCCCTGTTTTTTAATATCTTCAAATACTTTTACATGAGTACCCTTTCTACCCGACACGATTGGGGCTAAGACTTGAAGTTTCGTCCTTTCTGGGTATACCATGATTCTGTCCACCATTTGCTCCACCGTTTGTGATGTAATTTCAATCCCATGATTCGGGCAAATCGGTCTACCAACACGGGCAAATAATAGACGTAAATAGTCATAAATTTCCGTAACAGTTCCAACCGTAGAGCGCGGGTTACGGCTGGTTGTTTTTTGATCGATAGAAATTGCCGGGGATAAGCCTTCAATTGCATCCACATCAGGCTTATCCATTTGTCCTAAAAACTGCCTTGCATAGGCTGATAACGATTCTACATATCGCCTTTGTCCTTCCGCATAAATTGTATCAAATGCCAAGGATGATTTTCCTGAGCCAGAAAGGCCTGTTACTACAACAAGCTGATCACGCGGTATCGTTACATCTATATTTTTTAGATTATGTGCCCTTGCTCCCTGCACAATGATTTTATCTTTTGCCATTTGGGCATCATCCTTCCGCTTTTAGCTCTAATAATGTATCGCGAAGCTGGGCTGCCCGTTCAAAATCAAGAGCTTTTGCTGCTTCCTTCATTTCTCTTTCAAGACTTGCAATTAATGTTTCACGTTCTTGCTTTGTAAGCTTCCTTGATTTTTCCTTAGGAGTATATTCTTCTTGCTCCTCTGCTGCGTGTGTCGCACGTATCACATCACGAATATCCTTTTGAATCGTTTTAGGCGTAATGCCGTACTTCTCATTATATTCTTCTTGAACGGAACGCCTGCGTTTTGTTTCCTCAATCGCTTTTACCATCGAATCCGTCATTCGATCTGCGTACATAATTACTTGACCGTTTGCATTTCGAGCAGCACGGCCTATGGTTTGAATAAGAGAGCGCTCAGATCGTAAAAATCCTTCTTTATCAGCATCAAGAATGGTTACTAATGATACTTCCGGAATATCCAAGCCTTCCCGAAGAAGATTGATACCTACCAATACATCATATTTTCCAAGACGAAGATCGCGAATGATTTCAATTCGTTCTAACGTCTTTACTTCTGAATGTAAATATTGAACCTTGATACCAACTTCCTTCAAGTAATCCGTTAAGTCTTCAGACATTTTCTTCGTTAGGGTTGTAACAAGAACCCGTTCATTCCGTTTAACACGATCATTTATTTCTCCCAACAGATCATCAATTTGTCCTTCAATTGGTCGGACAACGATATTTGGGTCAAGTAATCCTGTTGGTCGAATAATTTGCTCGACCATTTCAGGTGTATGCTCTAATTCATATGGACCAGGAGTTGCAGAAACAAACACAATTTGATTCACATGATCCTCAAACTCAGCAAATGTAAGCGGACGATTATCTAGTGCTGATGGTAAACGAAATCCATGGTCTACAAGCACTGATTTTCGCGCTTGGTCCCCATTATACATTCCGCGAATTTGCGGGAGTGTCACGTGTGATTCATCTATAACTATCAACATGTCTTTCGGAAAATAGTCCATTAAGGTGTAAGGCGTAGATCCTGCCGGGCGTAATGTTAAGTGTCTGGAATAGTTTTCAATTCCCGAGCAAAAACCCATCTCTCTCATCATTTCAAGATCGTATCTTGTTCGTTGCTCCAGTCGTTGCGCTTCTAATAATCTGTTATTCTCATGGTATTCTTTTAACCGTTCTTCCAATTCCTTTTCGATGTTTTCAATCGCAATGCGCATTTTCTCCTCACGAGTAACGAAGTGGGATGCCGGAAATATAGCAACATGATCCCGGTCTCCGATAATTTCACCTGTTAGGGCATCCACCTCGCGAATGCGGTCAATTTCATCACCGAAAAACTCGACACGCATGCAATGTTCATCACGGGATGCCGGAAAAATTTCAACTACATCTCCTCTGACTCGAAATGTTCCCCGTTGAAAATCGATATCATTTCTTGCATACTGAATATCCACAAGCTTCCGGAGCAATTGATTTCGTTCTATTTCCATTCCGGTTCGTAAGGAAAGCACCATTTCCCGATATTCCTCAGGCGAACCCAAACCATATATACAAGAAACACTGGCAATAATCACTACATCATTTCTTTCGAATAATGAAGATGTAGCGGAATGCCGCAGTTTATCTATTTCATCATTTACGCTGGAGTCCTTTTCGATATATGTATCCGTTTGTGGAACATATGCCTCAGGTTGATAATAATCATAGTAGCTAACAAAATATTCGACGGCATTATTAGGAAAAAACTCTTTAAATTCACTATATAATTGACCAGCTAATGTTTTATTATGAGCAATGATTAATGTTGGCCGATTTATTTCTTTAATCACATTCGAGATCGTAAATGTTTTTCCTGTCCCAGTTGCTCCAAGCAATGTTTGATACCTTTTACCAGCTTGAATTCCCTCGACGATTTGCTTTATCGCTTCCGGCTGATCTCCCTGTGGTGAATATTTTGAAACAAGCTCAAATTGTTCCTTCATGCCAAAGCCTCCCATCCATACTAGAAATATATCTATTTAAAGGCTCTTTTCGACCTGGTAATATTTCAAACTAAAATTAATAGTCTAAAATAAATTTACCAAGTAATTTGAATTGAGTTTTTCGAAAAGATGCCCCGTCAATATATTTAGAACGGATTAGGCAATTATTCGAAATTTAACAATCTATGCGAAAACAACCTTGTGAATTTTCCATTAATAATCATAGTACTTATTTTACCACAAACATGAAGTTTTTAACCACAAAAAAGCGAACAAATTTTCGGTTTTATTTTTTCAGGTGGAGAAAGTGAGTAGAACTTTCAATGAATAGAGGCTGTTCAGTAGGAAAGCAAAAAAACGCTTAATGCAAAAAAAGAATTAAAGCATTAAGCGTTTTGATTTGGATGTTTTTTTTGTTTTCTTGGGCCCATTTTGGCAGAAAAGAAATAGCCGGCGGTTAACGAGGCTGCATCTATAATATACAATGCCTCTGTATGAGTATACCCCTTGTAGACAGACGCAACTATTAAAGCTACCGTTAATAGAAGACCAATAATCTTACTATAAGTAACCCTAGCAAAAAAGACTACTAATATTCCCGGCAAGAAAATGGCAGCAATAATTTTTCCGATCATATTCATTCCTCCATATAATTCACTTTTATTATCATAACGAAAAAATGGTTAATGTAAAAGCGGAATTTAGTCGGATAAGCTAGCTTTTATGATTTTTTTAGTAATGCTATTCAATTCACTATGCTCAATAAACTTTTCATTCAGCATGTCAGGTAAAATTTCTTTTAAAAAATATTGGACACTTATCATTTCTTTAAACTGTAGAATAGTCATTAACGATTCTTCATAGATTTCTTGAAATAAGCTTTCTGGATTGCTTTTTTGGATTTCACCAAAGGATTCATAAAGTAAATCAACCTTATCGGCAACAGATAATATTTTCCCTTCTAACGTGTTATCCTTCCCTTCCTTAAAGCGCTCTAAATAAATGGATTGCAGTTCCTGCGGAAACTCTCTTAAAACAAACTTTTTAGACATTTGCTCCTCTACTTGGCTAAATAAGTCCCGCAATTCTTTAGAGGCATATTTAACAGGAGTTTTTATATCACCTGTAAAGAGTTCATTATAATCATGATTTAAAGCTTTTTCATATAAAGACTTCCAATCTACCTGGTTTCCCGCTTGTTCCTCAACTGTACCAAAAAATTGAGCAATTTTTGTTACTTTGAAGGAATGACTAGCAACAGAATGATCCTGAAATTTAAATTTTCCTGGACAGCGGTATAGCTTTTCAAGATCCGATAAGCTTTTAAAATATTGATGAACACCCATTTATATCATTCCTATCTATAAATATTTCTAGTGATTGTATCAAAAATAATATAACCTCATCAAGTGTTGATGAGGTTAACTTTTATTATGTGTCAAAAATAGATGAACTGCACGAAATTATGTTTGAACTGTACGAATTCAATTTTTAACCGCATGAAATGGTTAATGAACTGCACGAATCAGGACTAAAGTACTATAAAAACAACAAAAACTTTAATGAACTACATTCGCTGGCCAAACAAGCCACCTGCTCGTCTTTCGTTGCTATTCGTCTCTCATATATGCTTGCTTCAGTAGGTCTGCCAACATTTACATACCAGTTTGTTTTATTTATTTAGATCTATTAAAGAGCCTGTTTTTAAATAGACGATCCACTCGCAAATATTCGTTACATAATCCCCGATTCTTTCTAAATGCTGTGCAACTAATAAAAGATGGGTAGCCTGGTTAACCCAAGCCGGATTTTCTTTCATAATATCCACTAATTCTATGAATATTTCTGCATAATATTGATCAATGCGATCATCTTTTTGCGAAACTGCAATGGCTGCATCGCGATCTAATTCTACATAGGAGTTAAGCGCATCATGAACAATTTCTTTGACCAATTCAGCCATCCTCGGTATATCAATTAATGGCTTTATATACGTTTCATCTTTTAGACGGATAGTTGATTTCGCAATACTTACTGCGTGGTCACCCATTCGTTCCAAATCTGCTGATACTTTGAGCATCGTCGCAATCCTGCGTAAATCTGTCCCTACCGGCTGCTGCGTAGCAATTAATTCAAAGCATTTTTGCTCTATTTTCAATTCAAGTTCATTTA
Organism: Heyndrickxia sp. FW510-T9; assembly: GCF_058781025.1. Taxonomy (NCBI): domain Bacteria; kingdom Bacillati; phylum Bacillota; class Bacilli; order Caryophanales; family Bacillaceae; genus Heyndrickxia; species Heyndrickxia sp. FW510-T9. The sequence goes on from NZ_JBYSWK010000002.1 coordinate 174,109, forward strand.
TATTTTGGTCATCCAAAACTACTTCTAAGGCAAGGTCAGGATCCTTTTCCACTAAAGATTTAATTGCCTTATAAATTGCTTCCTCCACTAAAAGACCCATCTTTAATAAATTTTCATGTAGCTCTGTTAATAGATCCTCAAAAATACGTCTAGCCACCGTCATTTCTCCCTTCGACTGAAAACGTGTGATTTGTTTTTCCCCTTACTTAACCAAAACGACCAGTAATGTAATCCTCTGTTTGTTGTTTTTGCGGATTTGTAAAAATCGTCTTTGTTTCATCAAATTCCACTACTTCACCATTTAAGAAAAAGGCTGTTTCATCTGATACACGGGCAGCTTGCTGCATACTGTGAGTAACAATCACGATCGTATATTTCTCTTTCAAATCCAAAATAAGCTGCTCTATTTTTGATGTTGAAATAGGATCAAGTGCTGATGCCGGTTCATCCATCAATATTACTTCCGGCTGTATAGCTAAAACTCTTGCAATAACTAGACGCTGTTGCTGGCCCCCTGATAATCCCATTGCAGAGGTATTCAAGCGATCTTTCACTTCATCCCAAAGGGCAGCAGCTTTTAAGCTTTTTTCCACAATTTCATCTAAGATCCTCTTGTTCTTTGTTCCATGAATCCGCGGACCATATGCAACATTATCGTAGATAGACATTGGGAATGGATTTGGCCGTTGAAAAACCATACCAACCTGCTTACGCAAATCAACCGCATCTACTTTGGAATCATATATATTTTCATTTTTTATGAAAATATTTCCTTCTACACGAAATCCAGAAATTAAATCATTCATGCGATTCAAGGTTCTTAAGAATGTAGACTTCCCACATCCAGACGGACCTATCAAAGCTGTAACTGCCTTTTCTTTAATATTTAATTGAATATCTTTTAACGCTTTAAAATTATCATAATAAACATTTACCGAATCTGTTTGAATAATCGAAGTTGCGGAGGCTGATACTGTCATTTTTCTCTTCACCTACTTTTAGAAGTTATCCAAAATTCCCTGAGACATAATCTTCAGTTTGTTTTTGCATTGGATTCGTAAAAATATCCTTTGTTGCACCAAATTCAATTAGTTCTCCCATGTAGAAAAAGGCTGTATGGTCTGAAATCCGAGCTGCTTGATGCATGCTGTGTGTAACAATAGCAACCGTAAAATCATTTTTAAGCTCTGTAATTAGTTCTTCTATTTTCCCTGTTGAAATTGGATCAAGGGCTGATGCTGGTTCATCTAAAAGTAGGACATCTGGTTCCATGGCAATAGCTCTAGCAATGCATAAACGCTGCTGTTGGCCACCAGATAGATTTAAGGCTGAACGATGTAAACGATCCTTTACCTCATCCCAAAGTGCTGCCTTCTTTAAGCTTTTTTCAACAATCTCTTGAAGGACTCGTTTATTTTTTTCACCATGGTGCCTTGGTCCAAATGCAACATTTTCAAAAATGGACTTAGGAAATGGATTCGGTCTTTGAAAAACCATCCCAATATTTTTTCGAACTTCAAATATATTTACTTTTGGGTCATTTAGATTTATTCCGTTATAGAGAATTTCCCCTTCGATACGACAGCCTTGAATTTCGTCATTCATTCGATTGATGCTTCGTAAAAAAGTTGATTTACCGCAACCTGAAGGTCCAATAAGTGCAGTAACCTGATTTTTATAGAAAGGCAGTGAAACATTATGAATTGCTTGGTTCTTTCCATAAAAAACATTAATATTTTCCGTTCCGATTGCTAACTCTTTTGGTTTTTCTATTGGATTTTCATCCACTATATATATTGAAGATTTCTTTTCCTTTTTTAATACTGTGGAAACCATAATATCGTTCTCCTTCCTACCATTATGAGGATGTCATCCGTTTATATAGTAATTTTCCAAACCAACGTGCACCTATATTAAAGACTAAGATGACAATTACTAGAAGTGCGGCTGCACCACTTGAAACAGCAGCAACATCGGGCATAATTCCTTCACCGTTAATTTTCCAAATATGAACAGCAAGTGTTTCTGCAGGTCTTAATGGATTGAGTGGTGATGCAGGACTTAATGGATTCCAATTTGTAAAATCTAGCATAGGCGAACTCATTCCGGCTGTATAAATTAGAGCAGCAGCTTCACCAAAAACCCTACCTGATGCTAAAACAACCCCAGTCACAATACCTGGTATAGCGGCCGGAACTAGTACATGCTTAATGGCTTCCCAGCGTGAAACACCTAATGCTAACCCTGCTTCTCTTTGTGTACCTGGTATTGATCTAATAGAATCCTCTACTACCCGTACCATAAGTGGAAGGTTGAACACGGTTAAAGCAAGTGCCCCAGAAAGGATGGAAAATCCCCAGCCCATATACATAACGAAAAACAAAAATCCAAAAAGTCCTACAACAATGGATGGTAACGAGGAAAGAACCTCTATAGCAGTTCTTAAGATTGTTGTAAAAGCGTTTTTCTTCGCATACTCAGCCATATAAATCCCTGCACCTAATGAAAGAGGGATGCTGATAACCATTGTTAACACCAAGAGATAAAAGGAATTAAATAATTGAGGTCCAATTCCTCCTCCTGCCTGCACTGCCTGTGGCGGAGAAGTAATAAAATGCCAATTTATATGTGCGACTCCTCTTATAACAATATATCCAAGCAACCCCGCTAGAAGGATAACAATGAACGCAGCGATTAAATAAAAGGCTGCAGTTGCAATACGGTCTGCTAATTTTGCATTCATTAAATGGACCTCCCTCTGCCTATCATTCGAACGATTAAAATAAAGAATAAAGACATAAATAGTAAAACGAGAGCTAGAGACCAAAGAGCATTATTTTCAACTTGACCCATAATGGAACTTCCCATCCCCATCGTTAAAATACTTGTTAAGGTTGAGGCAGGCTCTACTAATGAATGAGGCAAAATAGCCGCATTACCAATAACCATTTGAACAGCTAATGCTTCACCAAAAGCTCTTGCCATTCCGAATACAATTGCTGTCAGTAATCCTGGTCGGGCTGTTCTTAAAATAACACGATAAATAGTTTGCCAGCGCGTCGCTCCTAAAGATAGCGATGCTTCACGCAATGAATTAGGCACCCCTTGAATAGCATCAACGGAAAGACTTGTAATCGTTGGTAGAATCATGACTGATAATACAATCGTTCCTGCTAAAATTCCAAATCCACTACCAGAAAAAGCATTTCTTAGAAAAGGAACTACAATAGACAAACCTACAAATCCATAAACTACTGAAGGTATCCCAACTAAAAGCTCAATCACCGGCTGCAGAATTTTTTTGCCGAATTTCGGTGAAATCTCTGTCATAAAGACAGCAGCACCTATAGATAAAGGGGCACAAATAAGTGCGGCTAAAAAAGTAACTGCAAAAGATCCTATTATTAAAGGAAGTGCACCGATTAATGGTTTTCCTAATTCATCCACTTTCCCCGGTGACCAATCCTTTCCTGTAATAAAATCAATAAAACTTCCGTGGTTCACAAAAAATGTACTAAGACCCTTTGTAGCCACGAAAGAAATGATGGAAATAGCGACTAATATCATGATAAAGACAGACGAAAAAGTAAGAATTCTGCCTCGTCGTTCTGTCCAAAGCTTAGTTGTTGTGTTCCAGCTTTTTTCTGCCATTTTTACTTCTTTTACTTCCAACATGCTTTCCCCTTTCATTAGAGGTTATTAGAAAAGCGCAAGCGCCGCAGCTCTAGCGTACGGATTTCGTAGTCTTCGACTGAGATAAAGGAAACCGTGCTCGGTAGTTCACGAGCTATTGAAAATTGAACTACCATTTTCACCTGATGTTGACTTATCGTAGGGAGGAGACGTAGAAATCCGCTAGCCGATAGGCGCTGGTGAAATTTGAAGTGCCAATTTCACTTGGAGCTAGACATTTAAAGAACATCAGACCCATTCATCATTATTCGATGAAGGGGTCTAATCTTACCTTATTTTGGAGTTACATTTCCTTGTGCATCACGTTCAACTTTCATTCCTGTCATTGGAATATATCCAAGCTGTGGAATAAGTTTTGTTTGGATGCTAGGACTTAACATGTAATCTAAGAAATCTTTAGCAAGTCCATTCGGTTCGCCATTTGTATACATATGCTCATAAGCCCAAATCTTCCAGTCATTTGTTTCCACGTTTTCTTGTGTTGGCTCTACTCCGTCGACTTTTAACGCTTGAATTGAATCATTGAAATATGAGAATGCTAGATAACTAATCGCTCCTGGAGTTTCGCTCACAATTTTTTGAACTGTCCCAGATGATTCTTGTTCTTGTGCTTTTACTGGAGTTGCGCCATCTAATGCCATTTTTTCAAATACTGCTCTTGTACCAGAGCCTTCATTACGGTTGATGATGACGATTTTTTGATCTTTACCGCCAACTTCTTTCCAGTTCGTGATTTTTCCAGTAAAGATATCGATTAATTGTTGCTTCTTAATATCTGTAACACCTACACCTTTGTTTACAACTGGTCCCATACCAACTACTGCTACTTTATGGTCAACAACTTTACTTGCATCTACATCTTTTTCTTCTGCAAATAAATCTGAGTTACCGATATCAACGGCACCTTCGACAACTTTACTTAAACCAGTTCCACTACCGCCACCTTGAACGTTTACAGTAGTTCCGGCATTTTCACCCATATATTGACTAGCTGCTTCTTCTACAAGTGGTTGTAACGCAGTAGATCCAACCGCAGTAATTGAACCGCTAACTGCTTGATTATCATTTTTATCATTTGTAGTTGAAGCATTAGATTTTGAAGAATCGTCGTTTCCACATCCTGCTGCTATAAAAGCAAACATTAATAACATTCCTAGCATTGCTACTAACCTTTTTCTCATTTTATTAGTGCCCCCTAGTTATTTTTTCTTACAAGATTAAGATAATACTAGGGTGTTAACTTGGTATTAATGAATTGTTAAGAGTTTGTAAAGATAGGTTTTAATAAATTTTCAAGAGAGGCATTCTTTGAATGGCACAAATATTATGATGAATGGCACGTAATGAAGATGAAACAGTCCGAAATTAGTATTAAATAGCCCGAAATTGATCCTAAACGGCACGTTTTAGGACTAAAGAACTATATTCCCCACCAAAAAAGACTGCCTAATTTAGACAGCCTTCATGGTTGTTTTTTCGGTAATGTAATAATAAACTCGGTTCCTTTTCCTTCTTTACTATTCACAGCAATCGAGCCGTGATGGGATTCAACAAGATGCTTTACTATCGCTAAGCCAAGTCCAGTACCTCCTAAATCACGTGATCGTGCCTTATCGACTCTGTAGAAACGTTCAAAAATTCTTGGCAAGTCTTTCTCTGCAATCCCAATCCCTGTATCTTTAACAACAAGCTTTACATTTGTATCTGTTTCATCCACTTTTATCTCAATAGTCCCATGCTCAGGTGTGTAAGTTATGGCATTGGCGACTAGATTTAAAATAATTTGTCGGATTCGATCCTTCTCAGCTTCTAAGAACAGCATCCTGCGCTCTGGAAGGATTAAGATAATCTCTTTTTTATACACTTTTTCCTGCAATGTTGCCACTGTTTCCTCTATTACCTCGATAATATTTAACGCTTCCGGATGTAATGGAAGTCGATGCTGTTCAATTTTTGATAAATGTAAAATATCCGCAATTAAGCGATGTAAACGATCACTTTCGTCATAAATGATTTGCAAAAAGGATCTGCATAAATTTTCATCGTACATCGCTCCATCCAGCAATGTTTCGGCAAATCCCTTTAATGATGTCACAGGTGTTTTCAGTTCATGGGAAACATTCGCCACAAATTCACTGCGCATTTTTTCAAGACGTCTTATTTCCGTAATGTCATGAAGAACTGTAATGACCCCATTAATATCTCCATTAACACCTACTAGCGGTGCGAGATGGGCATCCAAAATTCTTTCCTTAGGAAAATAAATATATACTTCCTCATGGAGTTTCATGCCTTCTTTTAAGGATCGCTCGATTAATTGACTTAACCCAAAGTTTTTACCCGCTTCAATATGTAATTTTCCTTTCAGTTCAGAGCTTTCCGTGCCAATGATTTGTTCCATTGCTGGATTGACAAGCGCAATTCTTCCATTTGGCTGAATCAACATCACGCCGCTAACCATATTGGTTAAGACGCCGGATAATCTCTGTTGATTTTCTTGAATCTCATCCATTTGTTTTTGCAAGCTAATCGCTAGAACATTTATAGCATTTGATAGTTGTTCAATTTCACCCGATGTTTTTAAGCGGACTCTACTGCTATAATCTTTTTCCGATAAGCGCCTGGCAACATAGATGATTTCTTCAATTGGTCGTGAAATGCCCTTTGCTAATTTTATTCCGATCATACTGGATAAAATGAGCGTGACACCCATGGCTAATCCAAGGCTTATCCAAAGCTTCACAATAGCTTGTTCGATTTTCCCTAGTGTATATGCTGCACGAATTACCCCAATAATCTTATGATTCTGGTGAATGGGGATGGCTACGTACATCATATTAAAGCCTAACGTATGACTAAATCTGACGGATTCTCCAAATGATTTATGTTTTTTTACAACATTTTTAAACTCTGGCCGATTTGAGTGATTTTCCATATCTTTCGGATCATCTTCGGAATCTGCTAAAACCTGACCAGAAGTATCAATGATGGTGATACGTGGTTGATTTTTCGCGTAAAAACGCTGGATTGTTTGCTGCATAGATGGATTATTGCTAGATAACGTAGACACATCAATCACCTTCGATACTAAATTAGCATCCTGTAGCAATTGTTGCCTCGTCATGTCCATATATGTTTTTTTCATCATATCCGCAATAAAAAATCCCATTCCGAGTAAAACAAAAAACAATAAGATTAAAAATGTTAGTGAAATACGAAGCCAAAGCTTTTTCATAATTAATTACCTTCCATTTTATAACCGAAACCTCTTATCGTTTTAATATACTGGGGTTGTTTTGTATCTTCTTCAATTTTTTCACGAAGATGGCTAATATGCACATCGACGATACGTGTATCACCGGCATAATCATAATCCCAGACTGCATTTAATAATTGATCTCTACTTAATACTTTTCCTGAATGCTGAGCTAAATATAATAATAATTCAAATTCTTTTGGAGTTAATTCTAGTTTTTCCTCTTTAAAACGTGCTTCAAATTGCTCAGGCAGAATAAGAAGATCACCAATCTTTAATAATTTTTCACTAGTTGGTTCTATTTCCTCGCTTGTTCTAGTTCTGCGGAGGATTGCTTTCACCCTCGCAACTACTTCTCTTGGACTAAAAGGTTTCGTTAAATAATCGTCGGCACCAAGCTCAAGGCCAAGAATTTTATCTAATTCATCATCTTTCGCTGTTAACATTAATATAGGAGTATTTATTTTCTCTTGACGTAATGACTTGCAAATTTCCATTCCATCCATTCCTGGAAGCATTAAGTCTAACACAATAAGATCAAGCGTTTCCTCGGTTGCAATTGTGTAGCCTTCCTTTCCATTATGCGCTGTAATTACGGTAAAACCTGACTGCTCCAAATTAAATTTCAGCAATGTTACAATAGATGGTTCATCATCCACAACTAATATTTTCGTCATTACAATTTCCCCTCTTTCGAATAGACCTATTCGATTACATTCTACAATGCAGTCATTAAAAATGGAAAGTAATTTATGAAAAAGAACAAATATGCAAGTCATTTGAACTAGACGTAGATAACTTTTATAAAAGGTTACCCTTAGTATTAAATTTTATTTATTTCCAAAGCATAAAAAAAATAGCGAGGATCTCCCCGCTATTCATTAACTCGATTTAATTATATATTTGCAGCAATCCCCGCCTTTAGCCATGCAGTATACTTGCTCGACCTTATCAGTTTGCAATACTTTTTGGAACAGGGAATGTTCACATGAACATGCTTTATGATAATTGCTTGCTACTTTAAATATAGGGCAATTATATTCAACAAATTCAAAATCTCCTTTTTCATTCTCATTCCATTCTACCATGTAGCCATTTTCATTTTGGATATCAGCGAGAACGGCAACCCTTTCCTTTAGGCCCTTGTCCTCTATTCTTGCTTTATATTTTTCCTCTAATCGTGCTTCTCTTTTTTTGAAAAGGGCATCGACCATTTCTGGTCCACTTAATTCTTCGATATCACGGAGGAAATCAACGGTCATCGTCGAGTAATTTTTTGGGAACCACTCCTCACCGTTTCTTGTTAGTGAATAGAGTTGAACAGGACGTCCCATATTTTTTCGAATTGTTTCAGAGTGAATATAGGCATCTGTTTCAAGCTGATTTAAATGACGTCGTACTGCCATCCCAGTAATGCCAAGATGAGTTTCTAATTCAGATACGGATAATTTTTTATATTTTTTTATCAGATGCATGATTTCATCTTTTGTAGACAAATCCATCACCTCCGCTAAATATTTTTCAATTGAATTACTAAAATCTTTTTGGTACATTTATTATATCAACTTTTTATACAAAAATGTATAAAAATATTCAATAAAAATAATGTAATAGCATATTTTATAAAAAGGCTCTATTAATGATTTATTATTAATTATCAGCCAACAACACAATTAAGCAAAGCCTATAAGAAAAGTGCATGCGCTTTGAAGATAGACAATATAGGTACACATCAGGAAAAAACATATTTGCTATGAGGAGATTATGATGAAATTACTTGGTATTTCCGGCTCAGTTTCAGGTAGAAAAACACGAATTATCGTAGAAAAAGTATTACAGTCAGCTAAGGAGCAATATCCAGAAATAACCACCGAACTGTTGGATTTAAAAGACTATAATGTTCAATTTTGTGACGGGAGAAACCCTGCAGACTATACAGGCGATACAAAAAAAGTAATCGATATTGTTACCTCTGCAGATGCCTTTATTATCGGAACACCTATTTATCAAGCATCGATGACTGGGGCATTGAAGAATTTATTTGACCTCGTACCCGTTTCGGCCTTTACTGGGAAGGTGATTGGCTTTATTGCAAACGGCGGAACATATCAGCATTATTTAGTGATCGAAAATCAATTAAAGCCGATTGCTGGCTTTTTCCGATCTTATGTGGCTCCAAACTATGTGTATGCCCATGATGAACATTTTAATGGTAATTATGAAATCATAGATCCAAATGTATTGAATAGAATTGATATTCTTGCTAAACAAGTAATAATGATGCAAAAAAGTTTCTAAAACTCCTATTATGAATTAGAAAAATAAGTTAAGATTAATTTAGGCACATTAAAATATGATAATATATAGAAGGATAATCTATGGGGTATGTCAAAATCATATCTCGTTAAAATATTTTACCTAATTTAGAAATTCACCTATGCTGAATTTCATCAATAGGTGCAAGGAAAAGGTGGTTATTTCAATATGGCATATGTCATTGTATCCCCATGTCAAGGTGAAAAAGCAGCTGAGTGTGTAGAAGTCTGCCCGGTCGATTGTATTGCAGAAGGAAAAGATCAATTTTATATTGATCCAGATATTTGTATCGATTGCGGTGCATGCCAAGCAGTTTGTCCAGTTGATGCAATCTTCCATGAAGAAGAATTACTCGATGAGGATGTACCATTCTTGGAAAAGGCTCGTCAATACTTTAGCTCATAATATTCATATGACAGTCGCTCAACTTGAGAAAGTTGGGCGTTTTATTTTTTGCAGGAAAATCACTAAAAACACCGAATAATTAAGTTAGAAAGGAGTGTTTCCACATGCTGACTTTGTTTCGGTATAACTGGCAAGTAAGAGAAGAATGGTTTGAATGGTGTAAAGCTATACCAAAAGAAGAACTGTTGAAAGCACGAACTGGTGGTATTGGAGGAATTCTACATACCTTGTTCCATATTGTAGATGTGGAATATAGCTGGATCCAACATTTACAAGGAAAAGGCGAATTTGAAGAGCCGTTCGAAAATTATCAATCCTTAGATAAAGTGATGAAATTATCTTCTGAATTTCATCATGAAGTGGAAAGCTATTTGCTAACATTAACAGAAGAAATGGAAAAAAGGGTTGTGCCAACGGAAAGAGGAGATGGATCAATCCAAAACTTTACGGTCGGAGAAATCCTCCGCCATGTCATAGCTCATGAAATCCACCATATTGGCCAATTGTCTGTTTGGGCAAGAGAAATAGGTAGCAAGCCTGTTTCTGCAAATTTGATTGGTAGAGGATTGCAAGGGTGACTATTAATCACCCTCTTTTAAATAAAATAATGATTCAAATGACACTAAACCATTGTTTGTTAAAGCAGCCCCCATCAATTCCTTTTGTATATATGCTTGTTGAAAATTTTAATAATGGTGAAAGTTAAAACCATCAAAAAAATCCTAAACAAAAGTTTAGGATTTCAATCGTTAAATAGACCTTTTGGATTTCCCTTTCGATTTTCGGCCAAATAATGAATTATAAAACTTAATAATAGCATCCAAAATTGGATTTAGAAATCTTTCTAATTTCAATACGATGAAGGTAACAATTAAAGCTACGATAATACTTCCTACTATGTCAAACGGATAGTGAACCCCTACCCACACACGGGAAAATCCTGTAATAATCGCTAAAATAATCATAGGTACCCCAATTTTTCGATTGCGAGCCCATAGCGCAAAAGCAATAGCGAAAGATCCAGTTGCATGATCACTTGGGAAGGATGCATCTTGAGCATGATGAATTAACGTATGGACGGTAGGGTGGTCAACAAAAGGACGATTTTCATAATAAATTTTAGAAATTACTACGTTCACTACTAAAGCCAGAATTCCTGTCCCTAACCCATATAGTGCTGTCCTCTTACTTTTATTGCCACCTAAAAACCAGATTGCAAGGAGGACAAGTGCATAAATCACAAGTGCATAGTTCGTGAAGAAAATCATCAAGTTATCTAAAATAGCAGAATGACCTGATAGATTGTGGATAGCTTGAAATAGTTGATAATTCATTCCAATAATTCCTACTTTCTTTTTATTTTAATCCCGTTACATCTTTAGACGGAAATAATTTTATATGTTTCATAAAACTGTTTGTTCAAGATAAGAGACTCTACTATTAAACAGAAAGTTCATATAAAATAATAGTGTGAAAATTACCAAATAACATTTGTGTTTAGGTTATGTTTTATAAATCCACACTAATAGTAGAATACATATTATTTTACAAAAGAAAAACAAATAAAACTACATTTTTCTCGAACTTTTCCGTTGAAAAACTTGTCATTTTAATCGTAAATTGTTTTTAGGCATGGAGGAATAAAAAGTGAATTTACTTATTCATTTAATAGACCAGTACGGTTATATAGTATTGTTTTTTTCACTTATGCTAGAACTTATTATCGTCCCAATACCAAACGAAATACTGATGAGTTATGTCGGGTATCGCGTATATCAAGGAAAGATGAATTTATTATTAACTATTCTTTTCGGCGGACTAGGCGGTATCATTGGAGTTACCATTTCCTATTGGATTGGATATAAATTAGGTGCACCTTTTTTCAATAAATATGGGACTAAAATCCATATGGGTCCAGACAAAATGGATAGAATGGCGAATTGGAATCGAAAGTATGGAAAAAGATTATTATTGTTTTCTTATTTTATTCCCGGTGTTCGCCATATTACGAGTATCTTTTCTGGAGTAACAAGAATTTCCTTTAAGTCATATGCGATTTTTGCTTATATTGGCGTCTTTCTATGGGTTGGAACCATTATCACATTAGGAAATATTTTTGGTCCAAAATGGGAGCAATTTCATCAGCAGGCAAAGATATATGTCATTATTGGTTGTGTCATTATCGGGATCATTTATCTGCTGTACTACCTAATTAAAACAAATAAAGAAAAAATAAAGCAAAATCTTATTTTATTATTTGAGTATACCTTTAAACGTTTTAAAAGCTTTCTTAAAATAAAGTTGCTTATTTTTTTCATAACCGTTATATTTATTGCGTTATTCAGTCTAATGATTGGATTAATTCAAGATTTTATGGCAAACGAGTTCCAGCAGTTCAATGCCATTGCAAATACGATTGTGTTATCCATTTTCAATCAAAATTGGACGCACTTAATGAAACTTTTCAGCAAATTAACGTCTTGGAAATCTCTTTTAATGGTTGGTATTCTAACAGTCATTTGGATAGCATTTAAAGGAAAGAATAAATTATTAGAGTATCAATATTTTGGAATCGGAATTATTGGCGGTGTTTTATTAAGCAAAGGGTTGCCGCGACTATTTAAATTAATTACACAAGGTAGTGTAGTAAGTAAGAACTTCCCTAGTGAAGAGACATTGCTTTCGATTGTAATTTTTGCGTTTTTTATGTACGTTATCGTCCGTCATAGTAAGAATAGCTTGCTTAATACCATTATAGTTAGTTTGGAAATAATAATTTTACTTGTGATTACTGCCAGCAATATTTATTTAGGGTACCAGCGTCCAAGTGACCTTGTTGCAGGGTATACGTTTGGCGGAGTTTGGATTTGCTTAGTAATTTTATTAAACGAACTATCAAGACTACTGAATTTAATTAAACTACATCAGCAGTAAAATAAGAAATTGGGAGAGAATTCCGGGTTCTTTTTATATATTTTCTTTGCAATGAAGGCTTTGTTAATGATTTTTGTTGATTTTCAGCCTTATGTGTACACGTAAGGCTGTATTAATCACAACAATATTATTTAACAAAGCCAAAAGGAAAAAAAATAGACCGAACAAAAGATCGGTCCTCCTAAAAGGTTAAATATGTGATTGTTCAATATGAATCTTATTTGCCAACATCTCATCTATTCGTGTAAAGTGATATCCTTGCTTTTGTAAGACTGTAAATACATGCTTTAATGCCTCAATTGTATTAGCCGGGGCTTCTTCATTTGCTCCCAACGTTTGTCCGCTATCATGCAATAATATAATATCTCCGGGCTTTACTTTATCCAGAATACCACGGATGATTTTTTCGCTTCCACCTTTACTGCGCCAGTCTCCAACCATCATGGACCATAATATTAATCCAAATTTATTGATTAAGAAGAAATCAAAGAAATTCATTAGGCCCCATGGTGGACGGTAGTAAATTGGTCTTCCACCTGTAATTTCCTCAATAATGGTAGCTGATTTCTCTAGATCACGTCTGATTGTCCAAGGCATCATAAGCCAATTAGAACGATGTACATAATTATGAATCCCAATTAAATGACCTTCATTATGCATTCTTAAAATCAAATCTGGATGTTTCTCAGCTTTCGAACCAACGACAAAAAATGTAGCTTTGATTCGATGTTTTTTTAATAAATCTAGAAGTTGTCCCGTATATCGTGGATCAGGACCATCATCAAAAGTAAATGCAAGTCCAGACTTTGCTTTGTCCTTCCGTAGAACTCCTAAGCCCATCCAAAAGGATAAGATATAGGGGACGGCCGTATATAAAAGAATAATGGTAAGGAGTAAAAAAATTAATCTCATCAGCCAGCATCCCTCTCTAATCTAATGTGTCCATTTCCATTTTTCTTTTTAAATATAACTATAGAAGGCTCCTGCTCTTTTCAATAAAGGCTCTATTCTTAAACATTGTTTTTTTTGTAAGAGAGCATCCTATAAACTTTTTCATTCGATTTAAGAAAGGTATCCTTTTTAAGAAAAGATGCCAGAAACTAGTCTACATTAGGATTAATAACCCTTAGCGAAAACCAACATTCTATACGAACATCCTCACTAATCGATTTGTTCTCCATATAGTCATTCGTGATAACTCTGCTTCGAAAAATGGTCTTTGGTTCATCATAGACTCTGTAATAATGTCGAGTGCATCAAAAGCAGCTTCTTTTTTCTGAAGTCTTCTGGCATTTTCTTTCATATTTGATATTGTTTGATGATTATTTAACAAGGTTGAAATCGTTGTAATTAGTGAAACCGAATCCTTCGCCTGAACCGCAACACCTGCCTTCGTTAAAAATAAGGCGTTATCTTGTTCTTGACCAAGAAGAGATTTGTACAAAATCATTGGTAATTCCATCGCAATTGCTTCTGAAGTCGTGACTCCCCCTGGTTTCGTTACGATCAAGTCAGATAATGACATTAATTCTTGGACATGTTCAATATATTTAAATAAAATAATATGATGTTTGGAAGAATTTAATTCCCCTTCTAACTGTTTCCGTAATTCTTCATTGTGTCCACACAATATCATAAATTGGGCCTTAAAAGGCAAGGAATCCAATGTTTCCGCAGTTAAAAGTCCTTCTCCCATTAATCCATCTCCGCCCCCCATTATTAAAATTGTAGGAAGATCTAGATGTAAACCATGTTTTTGAATCAATGTTTCCCGTTTCATTGGTTGCAGGAATTTTGTACGGATCGGTATACCTGTACAGGAAATATGTTCGCTGGCAATACCTAATTGAATTATTTCCTCTTTGACACCATTTGAGCCTACAATATAATGATCAGTAAATGGATGAATCCAATAACTATGTGTAGAATGGTCGGTTATCACAGTCACGAGCGGAACATTCGTAAGACCATATTTTTTTAATTTCGAAACAATTCCTGCCGCAAATGGAAATGTACATACTACAACAGTCGGCTTAATTTGTTGTAAAAGCTTCAGCATTTTACCCATTCCAGTAGACATGATTGTATTTAAGCTAATTGAAAGTGCATTTCGATCATGTGTTTTTTGATATAAATAACCGTAAAGTTGCGGTAGTTTTTGAATACTTTTCATATATACAAAATGACTAATCGGATAAACATTAGGATGTGCCCACGCCATGAAATCCACTACAATGGACTCGAAGTTCTGCAGGCGAAGTTCAGTAGCTTCTTGAATAGCATGTGCAACTTGTTGATGCCCTTGTCCAAATGTTCCTGATAAAATCAAGATTTTTTCCTTCTTTTTCATGACCATATGAATTCTCCTTATTAGCCTTTAATAAAGGCTCTTTTCTTAAACTTTGCTGCTTTTTTAAGCAAGATCCTAATAAAATTTCCTGCACATTATAAAAATGATGAATTTTAAAGAAAAGATGCCCAAAACTATACTGTTATAGTTTTCTCATAATAAGCGATTTAAAACAATTTGTACGAAAACAACCTTAATGGATAGAATCGATTAAAGGAGAATATATTCTTTGGTATTATCCTTTGAATTTTAACGGATTCTTATTAATAGACTTTGCTAATAAAAAAAAAGTTCATCTCTTAAAAGTAAAAAATACCCTTAACATATTGCTAAGGGTATTAGTTTAAAATTTTCTTCCGATTCGAAAGTTTATTATACAGCCACGTCACCGACATACCTAAGGAAAACCATGTAATAACTAAAAGGATTACTCCTCCGAAAAGTGGAAAATTAATCGATGCAATAATTACTGTTGCCCCAGCTAAAAGCACCAACCATTTTGGTTTTCCATCAAACATACGTAATTGATTTCCTAATTGACTGCTCATATATACAAGTCCCATTATAAGAGAGAGAAGGACTCCAAATAAAATAAGAATGACGACCGGAATTCCGATAATTAAGATGGTTAAAAGGACACATATCGCAAGCAGCGCTAAGCTTGAAATAAAACCGGTAATAATCATTCTTCCCGGCTTCATATTGAGACCTTCCGGAAGAGTTGAAAGTTTATGCTTGGTTGCTACTCCTACTAAGACCGTAATCAGAACCAAAAGGATACTTAGAGCAATTCGGACAATCCAATATGCCAAAAACAGTAAGCCACCAAGGATAAAACTATTTTTTGTTTGATCATTCAGATTCAACGAAATAATTGGTTCTGTCACTCTTGCGCCAGTTTCTTGATTAATTTGTCCACCAATAACAAGTACTGGCCCTTTTATATTGGCTGTTTTATTAATTTGCAAGTTTCCATTAATAACAACAACCGCTACTCTAACTTCCCCATCGATCGTTGCATTATCACCAAGGACAATCACACTTTCTACTTTCTCTTTTTTGGGTATGACTGTTTCCTTTTGATTCACAATATTTTTTTCCGCAGCCAACACTGGCGCAAGTAGAAGGGAAGAAACGAATAACATAACAAAGCAACTAACTATAATCTTAAATCCTTTCATCCGTACATCCCCTTATTCTACTGTTTTTGTCCGTAATAAGTAGCGCACGGACCAAACGGATAATCCAACGATAATGATCGTGGTAATAACAAAAGCCTCTAATAAAAACGGAATGGACGATAACACGGAAACGAGGGTATGTGATAAGCTAACTGCAATTTTAATCATTTCCGAAACGACTGTTACTCCAACAAATACAATATCACTGAAAGCAAATAAACAAATAGCAATGATGATTGCTATAAATAATGTTGGCAATCCGACAACCCATCTATAATAGATAGAATTTTTAGAACCAAGCTCCTTTATTCTAGTCATCACGGCATTTTCAAATTGAAAATCAGGAATCTCGATAGAACTATATAATAAGGAGATCTCCTCTTTCATGTCGTGCAAATCCTGTAATGCATGACTACATCTATTACAAGTAGCCAGATGATTTTTTACTTTCATATATTCTATTTCGCTCAATTCATCGTCTAAATAAGCTGAGAGGAGTTCATCAACATGTTCATTCATATTCATCACCTCTGGAAAGTTCTTTCTTTAACATGCCCCTAGCTGTGTTAATTCGGGATTTTACCGTTCCAATTGGAATTTTTAATATCCCGCTAATCTCCTCATATGAATATCCTTGTACATCACGAAGAACGAGCGCAGTACGATGCTCGAAGGATAATTTTTTCATACTCTCCTGAATAACAAGTTTCGTATTAGTTTTATCGATTGGAGAGGAAGAATGGTGGATTGAATTTTGCTCTAAATTTTCCATTTGAACAGTTTTATTTTTTTTACTTTTCTTCAACCTATCAAAACATAGATTGGAAACGATCCTTGTTAACCAAGAAACAAAGGCAAAATCATTATCCAACTTACTTAATGAGTAATACGCCTTTACAAAAGCTTCTTGGGCAACATCCTCAGCCTCCTGCCGGTCGTGTATCATCGCATATGCATGGCGAAACACTTGACCCTTGTACATTGAAACGAGTGCTGAAAATGCCTCTTCACTTCCACCCCTTGCTTCTTTTATTAATATTGTTAAGTCTTGGTCCACAGCTTCAACTCCTTGAAAGAAAAGCGAAAGCCAATCAGCTAAGGCCGATACATCCATTCGTTTCCTACAGTCCGATTATTCATGGAATGTTATATTAAAAGACCTTCGAATATCTTAAAAAGTTCAAATCGTTTTTAAAAATTTACCTATTGAAGAAGTATAATTTCGTATAATCTTACAAAAAATAGTATAGGTGGTAAACAATGTTTTATGTATTTCAAAAGAAATTTTCACCACATTGAACTTTTTCCTAAATACTAACCGTCTATTTACATAAATAATATTTAGTTTAGTATAATATTACCGTTTTTAAAGGAGAAATTAACATGAATAGTCCAGTACTTACCATTGTTGTACCTTGCTACAATGAAGAAGAAGTACTTCATGAAACAACGAAACAATTATCGGAAATGATTTCTCTATTGATAAAAGAAAAACTCATAATGGAAGAAAGTAAAATATTGTATGTTGACGATGGCAGCAAGGATCGAACATGGTCTATCATCCAAGAGCTAAATGGAGTTCACCCTTTTGTAACCGGACTAAAATTAGCTCACAATGTGGGACATCAAAAGGCGTTATTAGCCGGACTAGAAATCGCAGGGAAAAATTCGGACTGTGTAATTTCCATTGACGCAGATTTACAGGATGATATTTCTATTATGAAAGATTTTATTTTAAAATATCACGATGGTTATGAAGTCGTCTATGGTGTGCGTAAAAGCAGAGAAACCGATACGCTCTTTAAAAGAGCGACTGCCCAAGGCTTCTACCGTTTCATGCAAAAAATGGGAGTAAAGGTAGTCTATAATCATGCTGATTATCGGTTAATGAGTAAACGAGCACTGGATGAATTAAGCCGCTACAAAGAGCAAAATTTGTTTTTGCGGGGAATTGTTTCATTAATTGGACTAAAAACTACTGAAGTCTATTACGACAGAAAAGAAAGATTTGCTGGTGAGTCAAAATATCCATTAAAAAAAATGCTTTCCTTTGCATTTGATGGGATTACATCATTTAGTGTAGCGCCAATTCGTTTCATCACTTTTATTGGCTTATTATCATTTTTAATTAGCAGCTGTGTTGGCCTTTATGCAATCGTAATTAAATTGATGGGACATGCAAACACTGGATGGACTTCGCTCATGGTATCCATATGGTTTCTTGGCGGACTATTATTAATGAGTGTCGGACTAATAGGAGAATATATTGGAAAGATATATGAGGAGACAAAAAGGCGACCACGATTTTCCATTGAAACGGATTTATATACAAATGAAATCGTTCAAAATGAAGTTGGAGCAAGATTCAACATGATTCGGAGGAAAAAAGGGTGAACTACTCTTTTTTTCGCTTTTTATTAGTCGGAGTAATAAATACCATTGTCGGTTTAACTACCATGTATATCTTTCTTCATATTGTTCATTTTTCATACTGGCTTTCCACTTTTTCAGGAAATACAATCGGTTGCTGTGTTAGTTATTTTTTAAACAGATCCTTTACATTTAAAAGTGAGAAAGCTTTCGGAAGTAGTGTATTCCGCTTTATTGTAGTCATTCTAATTTGTTACTTCTTTTCCTATTTTGTCGGCGAGAAGCTTGCCTTTCTTATCTTTACACAGCTATCTTTTATGCCGATTACTTATACAAAAGATGCAGCCGTTTTATTTGGAACTGGGATATACACCATTAGCAATTATTTCGGGCAAAAGTATTTTGTGTTTAAACCGGAAACAGTTGTGAAAGAATGCAATCATTAATTTCATCAAAAATTGACGAAAGGCAGCCCAAGGCTGCCTTATTGTGTTGCAAGATTATTTGTTCGGAGAACTCGCATCGCATTTAATACCGCAAGCAGCGTAACTCCGACATCGGAAAAGACTGCCTCCCACATCGTTGCAATCCCGAAAGCACCTAACAGAAGAAAAACAGCCTTAATTCCAAGGGCAAAGAGAATATTCTGCCACACTATTTTTCTTGTTCGTTTCGCTATTTTAATCGCAGTTACTATTTTAGATGGTTCATCAGTCATGATAACAATATCTGCTACTTCAATGGCTGCATCCGACCCAAGTCCCCCCATTGCCATACCTACATCTGCTCTTGTTAAAACAGGTGTATCATTAATTCCATCTCCAATAAAAACTATCTTTTCTTTCAATAACTTTTGACTATCTAATTTTTCTATTTCTTCGACTTTGTTTTGAGGCAATAATTCTGCATGTACTTCATCAATTCCAAGTGTAGCGCCGATTGTTTCTCCTACCTTTTGCACATCACCTGTGAGCATAACTGTCTTCTTTATTCCTAGTTTCTTTAAGGACTGAATCGTATTTTTTGCATCCTCTTTCACTTCATCAGAAATTACTATATATCCAGCATACATTTTATCGATAGCAATGTGGACAATGGTGCCTACCTCAGATGGCTTCTCAAAAGGAATTTGTAGTTTTTTCATTAATTTTGCGTTTCCTGCAAGTATTTCTTTTCCATCCACGACTACCTTTACACCAAAACCTGATATTTCTTCAAAATCAGTAATGAATTCATTATTTATCTTTTCTTTAAACACATTTCGAATAGATTCCGCAATTGGATGATTGGAATGTGACTCTGCATAAGCAGCATACTTTAATAAACTTTCTTCTGAAACATTGTTTGCCGTTTGTATTTTCGTAACCTGAAAAACACCTTTTGTAAGTGTCCCTGTTTTATCAAATACAACATATTTAACATCGTTTAATGCTTCTAAATAGTTACTACCTTTAACTAAAATTCCCGCTTTGGATGCTGCGCCAATTCCTCCGAAAAAACCAAGTGGAATGGAAACCACTAAAGCACATGGACAAGAAATAACTAAAAAGACGAGAGCACGATAAATCCAATCTGAAAAAGTTGCTCCACTCAAAAGTAGCGGTGGAATGAACGCTAACACTAGGGCAACGATTACAACAACAGGGGTATAGTACCGAGAAAATTTAGTAATAAAATTCTCTGTCGGTGCTTTTCTACTGCTGGCATTTTCCACAAGATCCAAGATCTTAGCAACAGTAGATTCTCCATATATTTTTGTAACCTTTACTGTTAGTAGGCCATTTTGATTCATAAACCCACTTAAAATTTCACTTCCCACTTTGATTTCACGAGGAATAGATTCTCCAGTTAGGGCAGAGGTATCAACCATTGAGCTTCCTTCTATAACTATTCCATCTAATGGCACCTTTTCACCTGGTCTAATTACTAGTATTTCGCCGATTTTCACATCTTCAGGAGATTTTTTGATTAGATTACCGCTTACCATCACATTTGCGTAATCAGGTCGAATATTCATTAAAGATTGGATGGATTTTCTCGAGCGATTGACAGCCATTCCTTGGAAGAGCTCTCCTATTTGATAAAAGAGCATAACAGCAACACCTTCTGGATATTGCTTCACGAGAAAGGCACCAATCGTCGCCAATGCCATTAGAAAGTGTTCATCAAATACTTGACCTCGAATAATATTTGTAACTGCACGTAAAACGATATCTCCACCTACAATAAGGTATGCGATAATAAACAACGCTAGCTCTGTATATCCTTTTACAGGAGCGAACATCCCGATTCCAGTTAAAACCGCACCTATGCCTAATCGAATTAATATCTTTCGGTTAAAACTTTCATGTGTATGATCATGATGCTCATGCTCACCTTTTTCTTTAGCATGAATATGAGGTTCTAATCTTTTTACTTTTGCCATCGTATCACTTATTATCTTGTCTATTTGTAGTTCTTCCACTTCTAAAGAAAGGGTTTTTGTAGCAAAGTTTACTGTGCTGGAATGTACACCAGAAATATCTCGAACCCCTTTTTCAATTTTCATGGCACAATTTGCACAATCCAATCCCTCAAGTGTGAATTCTTTTTTTATCATTTTCTTTTGTAGTGCTTCCATCGTTTCTCATTCTCCCCCACCTTGGAATAGCAACGTTAAAAAGGTTTTTTATTGATAGTATGAATATATATTGATTGAAATATTATAGGCAAAATGCATATATGAACACTTACTCATATAATATATTTGTTTTTATTATATGTAACTAATCTAAATGGTGTCAATACAATATAGAAAAACATCGCCCTTTTTTTTATGAAATTTTCTTTTTTTCAAATTACTGTAATGAAAATTCGTTGTTTTATAGGAAGGATTTTTTTATACTAATATAAATGAACTTTCAGAGGTGATAAATATGAACGAGGAAAATGAACCAATCGAAAGTTATGACCTTGATGAAGAAACATTGTTTATGGTTTCCCAAACATTTAAAGCATTATCGGACCCAACACGCTTACGAATTTTAAATTTATTATTTTCTGGTGAACATTCGGTAAACGAAATCGCTGACTCTCTTGGATTGCTCCAATCAACGGTTTCGCACCAATTGCGTTTTTTAAAAAATGTTAGACTCGTGAAATTTCGCAGAGAAGGCACAACCATTTACTACGCCCATGATGATGAACATGTTATGGAATTATTAAGAAAAGCAATTGAACACTCTTATCATACTTGAAATTCGCTAGCCGATAGGCGCTATTGAAATTGAAGTACAAATTTCACCTGTAGCTAGACATAGACAATTTTCCTAAAAGTTATCCACATGGTTGAATTTTAAAATTTCGATAATAAACAATAATGCCTAACTATTTTTAAAATGTTAGGCATTAATATTCTTTATCAGGATGATATTGATAGCGTAACAAATTAATCGACCAGTTCGTTACTTCAACGTCTTCAAATTGTAATGCCATTTTTTGTTCGTCATCTTTTAACGAGATCTCTCCTTTTGAACTAATAACTCGATGCCATGGTAGCTTATGCTTTTTGCTCATGGAGTGAAGAATCCTAGCTACTTGTCTTGCTCCTCTTGGACTACCAGCAAGTGCAGCAATTTGGCCATAGGTCATCACCTTTCCCTCTGGAATCATACGAATAATCCTGATAACTTGCTCTGTAAATGGTGTCATCTTTCATCCCTTTCTCCGCTTGTTAATCGAAAAGCGTAAGCTCCTTGCCACCGACGTTACCTAGAAATCCGCTAGCAGATAGGTGCCTGGAGCTAGCCATAGACTAAACATATCATAAAAACGGAAGTACCTTAAAGTACTTCCAACAAGTTATTTCGCTTCATATAAATAAATTTTCCATACAGCGTCTTTGTCATCGAATGATTTAAGAAAATGAAGTCCATCCTGTTCCGCATTCAATATCGGGACAGAAGACAAAATGTATTGCCCCCTAAGCTTCTTGAAGGCATCAATATTTAAGTCAAGATGATGGATTTTTTTCTTTGAGTCTTTTCGAAAATCGTATTTTTTTCCTAGTTCCGCAACAAAAATATAGCATCTTCCTCCCCATGTATCAAAATATTTCTTTAAGGTAGGGCTTTTATTAAGCTCTCCTGCTATGATTTTTCGGAATTGATGCTTATAAGATAACGGATAAAAATTATTATATGTATCAATCGTGTAGAATCCATTATATTGTGCGATTGCGGGATGAAGACCAATGCTTGCTACCCGATATGATTCCTTAGGCTTTCCGATATAATCACTGATTTCTTTAAACTCATGAACTGCATAAAATTGTTTAAAGGATGGTGTTCCTGCTACACGATAATAAATTTCCGGATTGGAAGCACATAAAACAATAATCTGCATGACTAAGCATATCTTTACAAATTCCCGCCAGTTACGGCCATTTTTCCACAAAATATAGGAGCCAATTGCAAACATCATATAGATTATAAGCGGACGCAAAAAATGAAAACGAGCAAAATTAAAGGTATTCAATAAATTGATTCTTGCTTTAAATGGCTCCCAGCCTTTATAAAACCAGAATGCATACCATAAAGACAGAACGAAATTAAGAATAAAAATATAAATATATCGTTTTTCTGACCTAAAGTTCTTGTCTTTCCATAATTTCCAAAGGACGATAAACGAAAGAGGAACAATCACCAATGTATGAAGCGTCATCACATGGGTATGTCCTAGGAAATAATTTTTAAAGGTTAAACGAATAGAATGCCAAAACCCGAGCGTAGAACTGACAAATTCATCTCTGCTAGTCGGTTCGGTTGGGAACACTAACGAGTAGACAAGTCGGTATTCAATTACTAAATATAGCAATGTCATATAGGTAATACTTCCGAAAAATTTAAAGTTCCAATCACGCTTAACAAGCAAATCACGAATCCAAAGGAACCCCATTGCTACTAAGAAAAAGAAAAATCCTAGCACGAAGCTGGAGTAGAATGGTAATAGCGTTAAGGTTAGCCATTCCCTCCATGTTCCTTTTCGTTCACGAATCGTTAAAAAAGCCCATAAAGCGAGTGGCAGTCCAAGTGTGCTTAACATTCCAGATGGCCAAACAGGAGTTAAGGCAAAGGCTAATGAGACCCATACCCGAATTGGGTAAGCATCTTCTGCTCGGATAAAATGCCTTCTTAACAAAAGATACATCCCGATGAAGGCAAAGATCCGTATTAATGCTTGGCTAATTCCATATGCTGTTATCGGTGGAAGTGTTTCATAAAGCCACTGTATTCCGCTAAATTCTGTACCAAAGGAATTCCTTGGCAAGCCGTTCATGATTTGCGGGATGATCGAATTAAGCGGACCAAAAAGCTGCCCGCTTTCCCTCAATACTTTATACCAGGCAATATTGGAATCCATATTATCATGAACACGTATATGGCTATTCTCCCCTAAAATAAATATAGGAGAGATAAACACTATTAAAATTATTGTTGCAATGACTAATAACTTCTTTTCCTTCATCCAATTTGAAGCTGTTTCTACATTCATTCCTTAATCCACACACCAATCCTTTTTTTGAAGCTGTAGTAACATACTTATCTTCAAACATATTTTTATAGAGTTTCTTCAACCGACTCCATTAATTCACGCATTTTTTTCATTAAAGTTTCTTTGAGTTCAGGCTGCTTCAAGGCAAATTCAATATTTGTTAAGATAAATCCTAGTTTTTCCCCAACGTCATACCTCATGCCGTCAAATGCATATGCAAGCACCTTTTTGCTTTGACTTAATTCCATAATTGCATCAGTAAGCTGAATTTCACCTTGCACTCCGCTTTTTTGCTTTTCTAAAATCGAAAAAATTTCAGGTGTTAATATATAGCGCCCCATAATCGCTAAATTCGATGGTGCTTTTTCGATGTCTGGTTTTTCTACAAAATAATTTACATCATAAAGCTTGCCATGTTTACTTAAAGGTGCAATAATTCCATAACGATTTGTTTCATTTTTCGGAACTTGCTTCACCCCTACAACACTAAATCCTGTTTGCTCATATACTCCCATTAATTGTTTTGTGCAAGGAACCTCCGATTGGACTACATCATCCCCTAATAAAACAGCAAATGGTTCATCCCCAATAAACTTTCTAGCACACCAAATGGCATGGCCCAATCCTTTCGGTTCCATTTGCCTTATATAATGAATATTTGCTAATTTAGAGGGTCTTTGTACACTTTCTAATAGATCCAGTTTTCCTCTTTTTAACAATGTTAATTCTAATTCTGCCGCATGGTCGAAATGATCTTCAATCGCACGTTTTCCCTTTCCAGTGACAATAATAATATCCTCAATACCTGATTGAAATGCTTCTTCAACAATATATTGAATCGTAGGCTTATCAACAATCGGAAGCATTTCCTTTGGCATTGCTTTTGTTGCAGGCAAAAATCGTGTCCCAAGACCCGCTGCAGGGATGATTGCTTTCTTTATTTGTTTTTTCACGCATTTCTCCTCCAAAAAACGGACTTTATTATATATATTGATGGGTACTTGTCATTTAGTCTTTTTTTTCATTAGGTGGTTATTCGCCATTATGACCATTTTTTCACTTGTTTTTTCCTGATTATCTCAACTTTTTTATGTATAGGATATTTCTTTTAATGAATGGACTGGTAATAGAGGAAGAAAGTTCAAACGGATGCTAGGTACTTCGTTAAAAACAATCATATCAAGCAACGGGCACTTTTATGGTGAAATGAGAAAAAACAGGAAAAATAACTGACTCATTTAGCAGAGTCCTAACCCACAAAATTTTCATGACAAATCACATATAGGCTTGACGACTAAAATTAGTTTAATCGAACATTTTGGGTAACCTATCGAAGCATTTGGGGACCGTAGTGGAGGTGCAAGCGCATTTTCGGTATCCTAACTAGGCTTTTGGTTACCTTAATGGAGGTGCAAGCGCATTTTCGGTCACCTATCCAGGCTTTTGGTTACCTTAATGGAGGTGCAAGCGCATTTTCGGTCACCTATCCAGGCTTTTGGGGACCCTAATGGAGGTGCAAACGCATTTCCGGTATTTTAACCAGACTTTTAGTTACCGTAATGAAGGCTCAAACGAAGCGCATTTTCGATCACCTATCCAGGCTATTGCAATAAAAAAAACACACTGCGATTTCAAGTGTGAAAACCAGTGTGTTTTACTATATTATTTGATTGTTAATAGTTCTAAAATGACAACGTTATTAAAATTGTCTGTTCTTAGCATCTCTTAATTTTCTGTTGCTTGTTTCGTAAATGTTTGTTTTGCATCCTTATCTTGCGTTACTACACCCGCTGGTTTCACACGCTTCATAAAGAAGGCAAGAATAAAGGCAACTAAAGCGATACAAATCGATATTTTGAAGGAATCATTTATGCCTTCTACCATTCCTTGCAAAGCAATATGTTTGTTCATTGCAGCCATTTGTGCAGCATCAGGTTGACTAGTTAGTTTTTTCATAGCTGCAGCGCCTAAGTCATGAATATGTGTTTTAGCACGATTTGACATTACTGTTATCAATAGTGCTGAACCAATTGCACCGGATACTTGCTGTAACGTATTGTTCATTGCCGTACCGTGTGGATTTAGGTGTTGTGGTAATTGATTTAATCCATTTGTCATAACTGGCATCATTACCATCGACATTCCAAACATACGAGCAGTATAAAGTAATATTAATTCCGTATACGTAGTGGTTAATGTTAAGGTACTGAAGAAATAAGTTGTAATAATAGTGATTCCTAATCCAGTAATCGCTAAAACTCTACCACCAAATTTATCAAACAGCTTCCCTGTAATTGGGGACATGATTCCCATTAATAGTGCCCCGGGTAGCATCATTAAACCTGATTTGAGTGGTGAGATTCCTCTGATAGTTTGAATATACATTGGCAATAATAGCATGGCTGAGAACATCGCCATCATTAGCACCACAGAAATAGCTGATGATAATAAGAACATCGGATATTTATATACCCTAAACTCCAACATAGGTGTTGGAATCATAAATTGACGACATATAAAGCAAATTAATGAAATTCCACCAACAATTAGTGTTACATACACTTCTGGAGAACTCCAAGCTTTATCACCAGCGGAGCTAAATCCGTAAAGAATTCCTCCAAATCCGATCGATGATAAAATAAACGATAATGGATCAAGGTTAATATTCACTTTTTCCTTTTTATCTTTTAAAAGGAAGAAGGCAAGGATTACAACCAAAATAGCTATTGGCATCACGACATGGAAAAGTGTTCTCCAAGAGTAGTGCTCTACAATCCATCCAGACAAAGTAGGTCCAATTGCCGGAGCAAAAACCATTACTAATCCAAATAACCCCATTGCAGCTCCCCTTTTTTCAATAGGGAATGAAGTTAACATCACATTCATTAATAATGGCATCATAATAGCTGAACCTGATGCTTGAACAAGACGTCCAACAAGAAGAACCCAAAATTCTGGTGAAAAACCAGCTACAATTGTACCTATCGTAAATAAACTCATTGCGACTAAAAATAGTCTACGGACTGAATACCTTTGAATAAGAAATGCTGTTGCGGGGATCAAGACCCCATTCACAAGCATGTAACCTGTAGCAAGCCATTGTACTGTTGGCATGGTAACATCAAAGCTTTTCCTAATAGACGGTAGTGCAATATTTAATAGTGTTTCATTTAATATAGAAATAAACGCTCCAATTAAAAGAATGACAATAATCCCATATGGAGGTTTTTTCGTCTCTAAAGTTGTTTCCACTTCTTATCTCCCCTCAATGAACCAATAGTCCATTTTTTTATACAAATCGTTAAAGCATAATGAATATATTAAACCCATCGTTCTATTTTTGCAACTAAAAATTCCTGTCATTTATTAGGTTTGTTTTCAATATTCATTTACGATAGTATTAAGTTAGACCATGAGTCTAATTTTATTTTAAGGTGATTTAAATGAATGATCGAAAGCAGCATGTCATCAAATTAGCTCATCAGCTATTTATCGAAAAAGGATTTCAATCTACATCTATACAGGATATTTTAGAATATAGTGGTATTTCAAAAGGCACTTTTTATAATTATTTTTCTTCAAAAAATGAATTACTTATGGCTATTTTTCATTCCGTTCAAGAAAAATTAGAAATAGAACGAAATAAACTTTTGATTGGGAAAGAACGATCGAATATTGATATATTTATTAAACAACTCGAGCTGCAAATAAAATTAAATAAACAAAGTAAGCTGTTTGCTTTATTTGAAGAAGTATTTGTATCAAATGACGTTGATTTTAAGGATTTTTTAAAAAAAGCGCAATCATCACAGCTTAATTGGACTTTTCATCGTCTTGTTGATATTTTTGGAGAAAGTAAGAGGCCATACTTGTTAGATTGCACTATCATGTTTACAGGTATGCTACATCATTATTTTCATTATTTCTTTAAGCAAAAACAACCAGGACTTACCATTCATCAAGTGATCCGTTACTGTATGAACCGTCTTTCAAACATGGTTGAAGAAGTAGCATCTAACGGGGATCAATTATATGACCCTGAGCTAATGGCAGCTTGGTTTCCTACTTCTAACGATGACCTTAGAAACTTCAGAAATACTCTTGAACAATCAATTAATGATTTAAAAATAATGATTAGAAAAGATCTTCATGTGGAGCAGCAACAGTTGAAGTGGATAGAATTACTGGACTTTGTTCAGGAAGAAATGCTGCAATCTAGGCACCCTCGCCACTATTTGGTTGAAAGTGCTCTCGATTCTTTAGCAAATGAGAAAGCAGAGCCGATTTCGAAGGAGTATAACAGGTTGAGAAAGTTTATTCATGCTTATTTTAGTCAAGCGAATCTCTAATTCTATCGAATGGATTCCTTGTAATTTCCATGTTAATCAGATCGAAAGGCAGCTTGTTCGCTACAAGCTGCCTTTCTTATTCAAGCTTTAATCTCAACCGGTTTACGAATATTTTTCTCTTTATACATGTTTTGATCAGCCCTAATAAATAGTTCATCCATCTTCCCAATAGATGAGACTTCATAAGCATAACCAATTGAAATTTTAATCATGAAATTAGGATGTTTCATATTGTAGTTTGCAACTTCTTTTCGTAAATTTTCTGTAAAATCGCACAAAGAAATAAGATCGATTTTCGTTAACAGAAAGGCAAATTCATCTCCTCCGATTCTTGAAAGCAGAACCGTTTCATTGGAAAAACTATCAAGTAGTTTCGATGTTTGAATGATCAATTTATCACCCATTTGGTGCCCATAATTATCATTCATCCATTTCAATTCATCCAGATCACATAATATGATAGCAACGGATTCATCTGTTTCTTCATTATAAATTCTCTTCTGCTTTTCAAAAAAAGTACGATTATATATACCTGTAATTGCATCATGTTCAATTTTATATTCTAGTTCCTGTTGTAAGAGTACTTTTTCATCGATATTTCGAATAATCCCCTGAATGGCAACGATTTCGCCGTTCATGTATATCGGGGTTGAATATTCCTCAAACCATTTGTACATACCATGTTGATCCTTCCATCGCATAACAATCGGTTTATTAAAATCAATTTCTCCAGATACTTTTTTCTTTAAAATATGAGAGTCATCAGGATGAATAATTTCGAAGACTGTGTAAGGATTTTTTATACTATCTTTTACAAGATTAGGTCGCAACATATCATCTAATGCAGGACTTATATATCGATATTTCAGCTGTGGTTTTACATCGCAATAATAAATAATGTCTTTTGAACTTTCCACTAGATTGTAGATCCGTTTTTCATTTTCTGTATTCTCGTAAAATCTTTTCAATACCTTTCTTTTTAACGGTTCTGAATAAATCACTCCGATGATAAGTCCAACAATGCCAATACCAAAGCCTATCATGCCTTCTCCCCCAAGATTGTTTAATGGCATTACTTATTAAATGGTACTTTTCGTAATTTGTTTTAAATTCTTAACAAGGTTTACCTTTCGGGGCATCTTTTCTAAAAAAATGTATTCATTTAAAAAAATATAGTCAATACCAGAGGCTTCTATATACAAAAACAATAAAGTTTAAGAAAAGATCCTTATAAATAGAAAAGAGGTAGTCCGAAAACGAAACTACCTCTTAAAGTATTTTCTCATTTTTCGGTAACCCGGCTACCATAGTAATTTACCTTAGGCCCGTAGCTTTGCGTCCTTATTTTTCAATAAGTTTGCCATTATCGTTATTTTAATTATTAGTATATTTTAATTATATACTTTTTAGGAAAAATTATCAATTTTTTTACCAAAATAATGCACATTTTATAGTACTTTAGGATTATAAATTTTTTTCCATATTTTTTTACAAAAAATGCATCATTTTATAAAAATTGCAGAGTATATAAATATTCTATTAGAAAAGGAGATGAACTACGTGTTAATCAAAATGAAGGCATTATTAATAGTGCCACTATTCTTACTCATTTTAGGGCTTCCTGTTCATGCAGAACCACTAAATGCTGATCACCAAAAACAGGCTGTTAAGCTAACAAAGCAACAACAAGCAGAATTAACTAAAATGCATCTTGATATACTAAGTAAGAAAAAACAGCTTATTATAAAGTATATGGAATACGGTGTTCTGCCAAAAGAAAAGGGCAATAAGATCCTTGAAATGATAGATGAGCATTCTAAAGAAATAAAAGAACATGGTCCTCTCACTCACTGGGATAAAATGCATCACCACCATCATCACGATCACGACCATGATGATGATGACGATTAATGAATAGACTTACAAAAAAAACCAATGTTTCATTGGTTTTTTTATTTTTCGGGTGTCTAGCACTATTAAAGATATCTGATATAAATATAGACCATGGAAATCGCGACACTGATGAACATAATTGGTAGTCCGATGAGGGCAAATTTGATAAAGGAAATCTTATAGCCTTCCTTCCCAGCCATACCGGCAACAATGAGGTTGGCGCTCGCACCAATTAATGTTCCATTGCCTCCAAGGCATGCGCCTAAAGCTAAGCTCCACCAAATCGGCTCCAAATCATGAATGCCAAGGGTCCCCATTTGTTCAATTAGCGGAATCATGGTTGCAACAAAGGGAATATTGTCCACAAATGCTGATGCTATCGCACTTAACCAAAGAATCAGAAAGGATGTAGCCGTCTCCTGTCCACCAGTTAAATTAATTGCATACGAAGCAACCTTTGCAATAACTCCCGTCTCGACAAGACCTGAAACAAGGACAAAGAGCCCGATAAAGAAGAAAATAGTAGTCCATTCCACTTTAGTTAATGCATTTTCAAGATAACTTTCTCCCGCCATTATTAATAAAAGAAATGCACCCATTAAAGCAATTGTTGCTGATTCAACACCGATTATTTGGTGTATAAAGAAACCTATGATCGTTAGTCCCATTACCGCTAACGATTTTATCATGAGCGTTCTATCCGTAATTTCATCTCTTTCATTAAGCTGCATAATCCTCTCTCTTATCTCATCTGTGACATGAAGCCCCTTTCGATAAAAGAGTATCAATAATATCATGGTAACTACCATGATCAGCATCACGATAGGAGCCAAATTTGTAATGAAATCCATAAAGGTGATCGATTCAACAGCGCTACCGATCATTATATTTGGCGGATCTCCGATCATCGTTGCCGTTCCACCAATATTAGACATCAGTATTTCCGAAATAAGAAATGGCATCGGATTAATACTAAGCTGTCTTGTGATACTAAATGTTATGGGAACCATGAGGAGCACCGTCGTTACATTATCTAGAAACGCCGAACCGACCGCTGTGATGATTGATAAAACAATTAAAATGGAAAGCGGTCTTCCTTTTACTTTTTTGGCGGACCAAATGGCAATAAATTTAAAGACTCCTGTTTCAGCTGTAATCGAAACAATAATCATCATCCCAATTAACAAACCGATTGTATTAAAATCAATATGATGAATAGCAGATTCTTGATCCACGATCCCAAGTAAAACCATTAATCCGCCACCAATCATGGCAATAATGGTTCGATGAATCTTTTCTGAAATAATTAACCCGTAAGTTAATAGAAAAATAATAACAGCAAAAATCGCTTCGTTAGGCATATACATCCCCTTTTCTTACTAAATACAATGTTATTTTTTATCAATAAAATAAAATCATTCCTAAAAAACGCAAAAAGGAGCCCTATATGACAGGCTCCTCCAATATTACACGTTCATATTCAATTATCATTAATGGTATCAAAAAATTCCACTTTTTGCAACAATTAACCATTCATATATGATATTGTTAAAGTTGGATACACTAGAAGGTTATCCCATTTTCATAAGAATTAAGCAAAAGGGAAAAATACATAAAAATTGTTGATAATCAGGAGAGGATTAGAAATGAAGAAAAAACAATTTGCTGTTTTTGGATTAGGTCGCTTTGGCGGAAATTTAGTGAGGGAGTTTAACAAATTATCAACTGAAGTACTCGCTGTAGATAAAGATATTGATAAAGTGAATGAGCTTGCACAATTTGCAACTGCTGTAGTGCAAGCAAATACAATTGATGAGATAACTTTAAAAAACTTAGGAGTCCGCAATTTTGACTTAGTTTTTGTATCCTTTGGGGATGATATTGAAGCAAGTATTCTTACTTCATTATTATTAAAAGATATGGGGGTCAAAGAAGTTTGGGCAAAGGCTCAAAATGCGTATCATGAAAAAGTATTAGAGAAAATCGGTGTTGATAGAATCATTAATCCCGAAAGAGATATGGCAAAAAGAATTGCCCATCATATTGTTTCAGAAAAAATATTAGATTATATCGAACTTTCGAAGGAATATGGCATTGTTGAAATCATGGCAACCGAGAAAATCAATCTTCGCACATTAGCCGAACTCGATGTCCGAGCGAAATATGGATGTAATATTGTCGCTATTAAAAGAGGTACGGAAATAGTTGTTTCTCCTATGGCAGATGACAAGATTTATAGAGGGGATGTATTGATTGTTATTGGCAAAAACGATGATATAACGAGGTTAGAGGAAGAAGGTGTCTAAAATAAATGCAAGAGTTATTCACCTTAACCCTGCCCAGCTACTCATTTTAGTATTTTTTACAGCAATTCTTATAGGAACTTGTCTTTTAAAATTACCGATTGCATCCTTCCATTACGTTCGATGGGTGGATGCTTTATTTACCGCAACATCTGCAATGACGGTGACTGGTCTTTCTACAATTGATTCTGCAAAGGAATATACATTGTTTGGTCAATTTGTCATTATAAGCTTAATTCAACTGGGCGGTTTAGGAATCGTTTCATTTGCATTGTTAATTTTTATCATGCTCGGAAAAAAGATTGGCTTAAAAGAACGCATTCTCATCCAGCAAAGCTTAAACCAAACATCGATAGGTGGTGTCATTAAGCTTGTTCGCAACCTTTTTCTGTTTTCCTTCGGGATTGAATTTATCTTCATGTTGTTTTTATCTATTAGATGGATCCCGGAGTACGGATTGTGGAAAGGTGCCTTTTATAGTTTTTTCCATTCCATATCTGCATTTAATAATGCGGGATTTGCACAATGGTCAAATAATTTAATCGGGTATGTTGGCGATCCAATCGTAAATATTGGCATTACCGCTCTCATAATCCTTGGTGGAATTGGGTTTACTGTCATTTCTGATATTTGGTATAAAAAAAGCTTCCGGAAACTCAGTCTGCACTCGAAGATCATGATTATCGGGACAATTGCGACAAATTTACTCGCAACAATAATTATTTTTATTCTGGAGTATCATAATCCACTTACATTAGGTCATCTATCTACTCCAGATAAAATATGGGGTTCCTATTTCCAAGCGGTAACAACAAGAACTGCTGGATTTGAAACCATCGATCTTAGTGGTTTAAAACAACCTACTGCATTATTATTCTTATTGCTAATGTTTGTAGGAGCGGGCAGTGCATCAACGGGAGGTGGGATTAAATTAACCACTTTCATCGTCATTGTCGTTGCTGTTATGACTTTTATAAAAGGAAAAAAGGATATTGTAATAGCGAAACGTTCTATTACAAATGCAATATTATTAAAGTCATTAGCGATTTCTAGCATTGCAATACTTGGCATTTTACTGTCCGTGTTTATATTGTGTCTAACGGAAAAAGCATCATTTCTTGTGATTCTATTCGAAGTTATTTCGGCATTTGGAACAGTTGGTCTTACAATGGGATTAACTACTAAGCTAACTATAATCGGTAAGCTTATTATTGTGATGATGATGTTTATGGGCAAACTCGGACCATTAACCCTTGCTGTATCCATCGCAAAATCGGAACCATCAAGCATTCGCTATCCGAACGAAGACATTTTAACAGGTTGAACTAAGAAAAGCGCAAGCGCCGCAGCTCTAGCGTACGGATTTCGTAGTCTTCGACTGAGATAAAGGAAACCGTGCTGAGGTAGTTCACGAGCTATTGAAAATTGAACTACCATTTTCACCGAGTGAAATTTGTACTTCCAATTTCACCTGATGTTGACTTATCGTAGGGAGGAGACGGAGAAATCCGCTAGCCGATAGGCGCTGGAGCTAGACAGAGACAACACTAATAAAACAATCTATATGATAAAAAATTTATACTTTCTTACCTTTTCAAAAAGAGTGCGCAAAAGGTCGCTGCCAAAAACAACGACCTTTTGATGCACTTTTTATTTACTTAATTTGAACTTTGATATAACAACCTGCAGTTCATCCGCTAAATGGGATAGGGATTCGGCAGAACTTGTGATTTCTTGCATTGTTGCTAACTGTTCCTCGGAAGCCGCTGCATTTTCCTGACTGCCAGCTGCAACCTGCTCGGTAACTCCCTTGGCATTTTGCATTGCGGAAACAATTTGTGTGGTGATAGCTTGGATTTCCTCCACAGATGCTGATACATCTGTTACCTTGCCCGTTACATTATCAATTGATTTCGCAATTCTAGTAAATGAATCATTCGCTTCGTTCGTATAGGATAAGCCTGTTTGCACTTTTTCATTTCCAGACTCCATCGATAATACAGCATTGTTCGTTTCCTCTTGAATGATTGTAATCATTTTGGAAATTTGGTCTGAAGATCTGCTTGATTCCTCTGCTAATTTTCGAACTTCATCGGCAACGACTGCAAATCCTTTTCCTTGTTCACCAGCGCGAGCTGCTTCAATAGCTGCGTTTAATGCCAAAAGATTGGTTTGTTCGGCAATCCCAGTGATAATATCGGTAATCCTTCTAATTTCATCAGAACGCTTTCCTAGTGTGTGAATAATTGTTGTTGCTTCTTTAACCGAAACATGGATTTCATTCATTTGCGTGACCACATTTGCAATTGATTCTGCACCTTGGTTGGAAAGTGCCCGAGTTTCTTCTGCAGAATGTAGCATTTCCTCACTTGCATCAGCAATTTGATCCATGCCCTCCGCCATTTCGTTTACCGAGGCAGTCATTTCTTTGAAGGTTCTTAGCTGAGTCTCCGTCCCTTCCGCATTTTCTGTAATAACACGAGTCACTTGCTCTGCAGCACTTGTACTTTGTTGAGCACTAGCAGTAAGCTGTTCTGAGCTTGAAGCAACCTGCAAACTAGAGTCGGCGACATTGCGGACAACGGTTGAAAGATCTTGAACCATTTTGTTGAAAGAATTTGCTAAGTCACCAAGTTCATTCTTAGATTTTATCTTTAACGGATCCACACTTAAATCGCCATTTGCAACGACTTTCATTTTTTCAGACACTTTTTTAATTGGCCTAGAAATCATTTGCCCCATAATAATAGCGATAATAATCGCAATGATGAAAGTAATAACGGATATGGTGATAAGCAACATTTGAATTTTATGGACTTTTTCAGTTGTTTCTCTATTAGTCTTCAATAGTTCATCATGTTGGTATTTCGCAAGTGCTTCAATACTTTGTTGAAAGGATAATGTTATATCCTTTACTGTACTTGTCGTGTACAAAGTAAGTTCGTCTAATTTATTTTCATTTTTTAATTGTACTTGATGCTCCACTGCTGCAGTAAACTGATCATCTGTATCTGCTACTTTACTATAAAGTTGTTTTCCAAGAGAACTTTTAATATAATTGCTTAGCTTTTTCATGGTGTCTTCGAAATCACCGTCTGCAACTTGATATTGATTGTAATATGTAGGACTACTTGTTAGCAGGTAACCTCGAATACTCGCGCTTTGCTTAAAATACTGCGTTTCCAGACGATCCGCTAAATCGACTTGTTGGGATTTTTCTGTTAATAAGTCGCTATACGTTTTATCTACAGCTGACAATTCGTAATAGGAAATTCCTGCTAATATTACAAGTAATATCAAAACCCCTATAAAACCCGATAATATCCTTTTTTGAATGGTCCATCTCATGAAGTGCATATCTCCTTGTTAAATATAGTATAAAATATCTCTTATCCATTATTTCGACATATTTCGAGAAATGTTTAGCAGATACTTTTTGAAAGAAACATAATGTATTGGAATTAACGGTTTATGTCATATTAATGTTATCGTAACTCGTGCAAATGGAGGATTAATGGAATGAGCATTGACATTAGACTAAGACCGCTAGAAAGAGAAGATCTAGAATTTATTCATAAACTCAATAACAATGCAAAAATCATGTCTTATTGGTTTGAAGAACCGTATGAAGCTTTTGTTGAGCTTCAGGATCTTTATGACAAGCATATACATGATCAGGGTGAACGAAGATTTATTTTAGAGAAAGAGGATGAAATGATTGGGCTCGTGGAATTAGTGGAAATAGATTATATACATAGACGGGCGGAATTTCAGATTATTATTGATCCAAAACATCAAAATCACGGCTATTCCTTTACTGCTACTAAAATGGCGATGGACTATGCTTTTTCCGTGTTAAACATGCACAAGCTTTATCTCATTGTTGATTCGTCTAATGAAAAGGCGATCCATATATATAAAAAAGTTGGGTTTCATGAAGAAGGGGAATTTCAAGATGAATTCTTCGTGGATGGGACATACCACAATGCAATTAGGATGTGTATTTTTCAGAAGGATTATTTAGACCTTTCTTAGCTCTCAAAATCTTAGGTTTTGTTAAAAGATATGTTGATGGTAGTGAACCACTCCTCATGCACATGTTTATTAATAATCATTCGATTAAAAACACTCATATGTAAACAAGTGGCTCTTAATAAACATAACCTTCCAACAAGAAATTTGTTTTATAAACTTAACCTTTCACATAAAATGTACAAGTTCACACTCGGAGGGGATTTCTGTTGTTAAGCGGAGGGTTACTACTTAGTTATGTCTTTTTAGGATTAACTTTA
The DNA here is from genome assembly GCF_058781025.1 of Heyndrickxia sp. FW510-T9. Classification (NCBI taxonomy): domain Bacteria; kingdom Bacillati; phylum Bacillota; class Bacilli; order Caryophanales; family Bacillaceae; genus Heyndrickxia; species Heyndrickxia sp. FW510-T9. The sequence continues at coordinate 210,983 of NZ_JBYSWK010000002.1, forward strand.
GCGGCACCAATAGGTCCGGTTAATTCTGCACAAATAGATAAAGGAATTAAGAATGGATTTTTTCATGCTTGGATAGTTGGAGCCGGAGCCGTAATGGCTGATGGTATTTTTATGCTCGCAGTTTATTTAGGATTTTCCTTTTTCTTAAATATCCAGTTTATCAAAGTGTTTTTATGGCTTTTCGGAGCATTCGTTTTAATTTATACAGGAATCGAAGGCATCATAAGTGGAAATAAGTTAACATTCGACCTTAATCGGAATAAAGATTCTTTATTTAAGTGTTTTTTAACAGGCTTCTTCATGTCCATTACCAATCCATTAACGATCATGTTTTGGATTGGAATATACGGCTCAGTCCTCGCCAAAATAGTCACCAAATATAGGCCGGTTGAAACTGTCATTTGTACAAGCATGATTTTTCTAGGCTTAACACTTTGGGATGTTGTTATCGCTATTCTTTCCAGTGGATCAAGGAAATTTTTGCATACACGCTTCCTCAAGATTATCTCTTATTTGTCCGGTATTTCCATGATTGCATTTGGAATCTATTTTGGAAGTCAAGGGATAAAAGCATTAGTTTTCTAAAGTGAGTGTTTTAAAGCTTAATCTTTGTTGATTTTGTAATCGTAAATCTTATAAGTTATTTCATTTAGCTAAGAATGGGACATCTATTTATGGAAAGATGCCCCGAAACTATTAGGAATTTATACAAAGTACGAAAAGTAACACTTATACAAAATCAGCCTTTCTTACATAAGCAAACCTCCTTTTGCAAACAGTAATACTAGAAATAAGGAGGTTTTTGATTGCGGAAAAAGAGCATACAAGCAACGAATGGGGACAAGATGGATCAGCACGGAGATTTAGCTTGGTGGCAGCTATCTTTAATTGGTGTCGGCTGTACGATTGGAACAGGATATTTTCTCGGTTCCAGCATTGGTATTAAAACAACGGGTCCATCCATAGTCATTTCTTTTATATTAGCGGCAATTGGCACCTATATTGTTTTCAATCTGCTAGCTAAAATGACGGCTGAAGATCCGCATCCAGGTTCCTTCTGTTATTATGCGAAAAAAGCATATGGAAATTGGGCTGGATTTTCATGCGGTTGGAATTATTGGTGTTCGAATATCCTCATTATGGGTAGCCAATTAACTGCTTTATCGATTCTTTCCAGATTTTGGTTCAATCAGGTTCCATTATGGTTATTTTCAGCAGGATATGCAATTCTTTCTGTCATCGTAGTCTTATTAGGAACAAAGGGCTTTGACAAAATTGAAAATATATCAGCTATTCTAAAAACAGCAGCTATTATCATGTTTATTATATTAGCAGGAGCTGCTCTTTTCGGGTGGATAAATGGAAATGGAGATCATCCAAGCTTTCCACGTTCTACAGAAGCCTTCTTTCCCCATGGGTGGAAAGGCTTTGGCGCTGCACTTATTTATGCTTTTTATGCATTTGGCGGAATCGAAGTCATAGGACTAATGGCGATGCAGCTAAAAAAGAAAGCGGAAGCACCAAAAGCAGGAACAATTATGTTGATGGTTCTTTCAATAATCTATGTGCTTTCATTAGGACTTGCTGTCTGTATGGAATCCTATCAAGCCTTTAATGAGGAAGAAAGTCCATTTGTAAAAGTAATGGAAGACTATCATCTTCCCTTCTTCCCACATGTGTTTAACAGTGTGATTATTATTGCAGGATTTTCTACAATGACGGCGTCTCTATTTGGCGTTACCCAACTTCTAGTTACATTAGCTAACGAGGGAGATGCACCAGCTATTTTCGCAATAAAAATGAAAAAGTGGAAGGACCTCCCTTTTCCTTCACTCGGTATTGCTGCAATCGGACTTCTAGTTTCTATAGTAACTGCTTTACTATTACCTGGGAAAATATATGAGTATATTACTACCGCTGCAGGCATATTACTGTTGTTCAATTGGTTCTTTATCATTATTTCTGCATATCGGCTGTTGAAAATAAAAATATGGGAAAAAATATTGTCTGTTATTGGCTGCATTTTTATTGTAGCTGCTATAGCCGGCACTATATTAGAAAATGAAATAAGGCCAGGTTTATTCTTGAGTATTGGAGTTGCGTTGGTGATTGTTTGTGTGTCATTAATAATAATTAAATTAAAGAAGTATTCACCTCACCCTTAAAATTTTTGTCCTATTTTATGTGGCATTGAGTTGGTGGTTCTCCTAGTTTGATATTACAGGTATATAACCAGCTCACATGATAAATTTTTTCGTTAAAGAAAAAAAGCGGGACCATAAGGTTTCCCGCTTTTACAAATATATTTATTATTTACCTACAGCCTTTTGCAGCTCTTGAACAACATATGTTGCACTTACCCATCCAGTAGAACCATCAGGAAGATATACTTGATACCATGACTTAGAGGAATCCATTGATAATGTTCCATCTGCTTTTACAACGACAGATACATAAGCGTTCATATTTAAAACTGAAATAATATTATTAACGGAACTATACGGGTCCTTTCGTATATTTAATGATGCAGTTGTTCGGAATAAGTTTTTAACTGTCATATAGTTATTATACTTATCAAACTTAATGGCACTTGTCCAATAAGTAGTATTGCCAACCTGTACCTTTATCCAGTAGTCATTCGTTTTTTCGAGCAGTGTAAAGATAGAGCCTTTTTTCAGTGTTTTAGCTTTATCACTTGCACCTTTAGCACTGTTTAATACAATATCTGTATTACTAATAGCCTGCGTATTAAGAGGAAACACATCGCTACAATTAGGTGTCGGTACTACCGGTAGTTGTGTTGTATCAATTTTGGCTTTACTATAATAGTTCTTATCGTATGGAAGAATTTTCTGCATGATATTTGCAATAGCATAGCCCCAATTTGGATCACTGGCATAATAGAAATTCATTCCTTCACTATTTGCATCAATTCGAGTATTATCCATAGTTTTTGTAGAGAATCCTAGATATGCTCCATTGTATTTCCAATTACTCGGATTCAAATAAGTAGATTTTAATTGACTAGCAATATATTCAATACAGAGATCCACTGTTGGAAAGCGGTATGATGCGACAAATGGTGTAATATCGTACGATCCAAAACCAAATAAATTGTTTTTGCCAATGGAAATAGCAGAAGTTCCAAAGCCACTCTCATGGATCGCATGTGCAGCTAGATAGAGAGCATTTATTCCATACTTTTTGCCTGCATCAATGAAAGCCTGGCCCTTCCCTGTCAAAACGCTCGGTTTTCCGCTGGATTTTACATAGTTTGCTACATAATCATTAATTTGCGTTGCCGTTACAGGTGATGGTGTACGTAAATCGATGAATTGATAGCTATCCCTGCTCGTAATTGGATCACCTGTCTTTACCTGCATGATGCTAGAGCTAGGAACATATCCTATCTTTCCATTGTAGCTGACTTTATACCAGTCATTTGCGGTTATTGCTGTCACCGCTACCACCGTTGAATTAGGGATAGTTGCTATTATGTTAGAGGCAACATTAGCGACTTGATTAAGACTGACAACTGAGTTTGTTAAAAATGTTACCGAATCTATAGCTGTTTCAGCAATTGACTGATATACGGTGATATTTGAACTATTCACATATCCTTTTTTTCCATTATAGGTGACACCATACCAATTGCCTATTTTTTCCGTTGCTGTTATTATTGTTCCCTTAGGAATGTTTGTAAGGATCTCGAAATCAGGTCCAAATGATGCAAATACCGGAGTATTTGAATTAGTATTAAATAGACTGGAAGCAGGCAATTTAGTTAAAGAATTGAGAGTAACATCTTGGCTATTAACATATACTGTTTGTCCTTGAAATGTTACACGATACCATGTTTCCCCTTGTTTGTTTAATACCTTCTGATTGGAAGCAAAGCCATTATTGCCGCCAACTGTAAACGTAGCTGTTTTACTTCTATCTGGAGAAGAATATAACATCGTAATACCATTAGTAATATAGTAGTCTAGATTTGTATCAATATATTGATATTGCACGTCCTTATAAGGGGAAAAATCACCAATATACAAATATCCTGCTGTTCCTTTGTAAGTAACTGCATACCAATCCCCAATATGCTTGGTAGACGACAATATTTCTCCTACCGGTATTTGGATGCCCGTTTTAAAGTCAGAGCCATAGGATTGGTACAAATAAGTATTTCGTTTAGCCTGATATTTGGCAGTTTTGATGCTTGTAAAAGAATTAGTATTTACATTACTGCCTATTACATACACATTTTTCCCTTTATAAGATACACGATACCAAGTTTGTCCGGTACTGTTGATGATTTTTTGCGTGGAATAAAAACCATCATTGCTTGCTACAGTAAAAGATTCCTTATGCTTTGTATCTGGAGTTGGATAGAGCTTTGTCTTCGCTTTTGTAAAAAAATAACTTTTAATAGAGGTGTATTGATAATATTCCTTCAAATATCTAGTCGCAGACCATCCTTTTTTGGTAATCGTTTTACTACCAGATTTATAGGAATACGTCACTTTCGACCAAGTGCCTTTTTGTTCCGTTACTTTAATGAGTTTATTTTTGGGAATGATTAATATCGATTTATATTGTGTACCTGCACCACTGCGTAAATAAACATTATCGGTCGTTTGAAATTGTACATTATTTAGTTTAATAGAAGTACTTGCCTCCACTTTCGTACTTCCTAGAACGCCTAAAGGCATGGAAGCAACACCAGTAAAAATACCAACGGATAAAACAAAAGCCTTACTGAAACTTTTCATTAGATCGGTCCCCTCTAGTTATCATCTATTCTATAAAACTTCCATTTTGTCTAACTCCAAGTGAAATTGGCACTTCAAATTTCACCATCGACTATCGGTTTGCGGATGAGCAAGGCGATTCTGCTTTTCTTGATATAATCATAACTTAATAATAACTTAATAATTTAAAAATAATTTAATAATTCACTAATAATTTAATAATAACGTAATAATCTTATTTTTAATATCGACAAAATCTGGGGTTTTTTGACCAAAAACAAAAAAACTTTTCCGCTTTTAATGCGAAAAAGTTTCGGATGCTTCTGATTTTATTCCTCTTCTTTTTTTAATAGATACCCCCATTTATTTGATTGGATAATCCTTAAACGATGTGACTGTATAAATTCATTCGTAACCCATTCTCTTTTTGTTAAAAGAACCGCCTTTTCATTACTCAAAAATGAGTAAAAGTCTCCGTCGTCCACCTTATAATCATTCACTAACTCTGCTGTCAGTAAAATATTTTGTTCCCATTTGATGCGCTTGTCTGGTTTGTACATATAAAGAATATACCCCTTCATTTCACTCATTCCACGTGTTTTTTCAAGTAAATGCTGCTGTAAATTTTTCCGTGGCTCATTAATAAATGAATGAATCTTCTCTTCATAATAAGTAGAAATACAAAGAAAAGTTAGCAAAAGCGTACTTCTTATCACCCATTTCCCTTGGATCCAGACCTTATTTGCTAAAATCCCTATCATGATTGAGAGCGGCGGATAAATAGGAGTAATATACCATCTTATTTTTGTTTTGGAAAAAGTAAATAAAAACAATGGAATAATTACCCATAAACATAACCCTATTACATATGGATGCTTGAAAACTTTAATGGAAAAGCTTTTATTTAGGATACATACGACTAGCAACCCTACTAAAAGAAATAGCCAGAAGATGAAAAATCGAATTAATACTTGAGCGTAATAAAAAATACTTCCGACATGTCCCTCAATGGTACCAGCTGATCTTTTTAGTAAATCATATTCAATCATTGTCTTAAGAAACTCTATTCCATCATAATGAAATCTAACTATCATCCAAATAAGAATGGGACCAAACATACTGATACCTAAAAGCATCCATAATTTGGAGGAGATTTTTTTGTACCTTTCAGTAAGCAATAGATACAAACACATAATGACTGCTATATTACCTGCATGCCAGCTTTTCGTTAAAAAAGCCAATGAAAATGAAATCCCAGCACATATGAGCCATCTATCACTTTGTTCTGAAAGTAATAAAGATAAAATGGACAATGTAAATAAAAAGACAAATAGAGAATCTGCGTCACCAGTTCTTGAGCTATGATTAATTAAAAATTGAGTGCAGGTGGATAATGTTAATAAGGATAAAAGAGAGGCGATCCTTCCATGTCTTATATATACAAAGAGTGTCACCATGATAATAGTCAGCATTGCACATATTGCCGATATTAACCTCAGTCCTAATGCATTGAAGCCTACCAACTTATAACCCAACATAATCGACCAAAAACTAAGCGGTGGTTTTAAATTCCAATAATCATTTTCATACTGAAATGTATTTACAATATAATTCCTATTTCTTATCATTTCATAAGCACTAATTCCATGGCGTGCCTCATCCCAACTATATATAGAAAATGAACCAAGATTATAAAAAATGTTATAGGTAGATAAAGCTAATAAAATGGTTATTATAACAAGAAACATGAAGGCAATCTTTCGCTTAGAATGATACATATTCGTACTCCTTGTTGTAAAACTTTGCTATTGTTAAAAACTAAAT
>NZ_JBYSWK010000030.1:0-54270 GCF_058781025.1 Heyndrickxia sp. FW510-T9
CTCCAAAAAGATGTTTGATATAGCTCATATAATTTAAAACATTGACGTTTCGTTCTGTTTAGTTTTCAAAGATCAATGTCGTTTATCAGCGACTTTTCTATATTACTATACTTCGATGTTTAAGTCAACATCTTTTTTTTGTTTTTTCTTTGCCGTCCATTACCGGACAACGAATATAAATATACCACCATTTTTTCTAATATGCAATAGCTTTTTTAAACTTTTATCAAGAAAATAATATATCAGTATAACAAATAGTTCTCGAAAGATTCAAACTTTGAATATTACTCTAAAATACAAAAAGCCCCCGATACTCGAGAGCTTTTTGTAAAGTCTAGTCTTTGTTCTTCATTAAAGGAAATAATAAAACATCTCTAATAGAAGCAGAGTTTGTTAATAACATAACTAAGCGGTCAACCCCAATACCTAAACCACCAGTAGGAGGCATACCATATTCAAGTGCTTCTACAAAGTCATCGTCCATCATATGTGCTTCATCATTACCCTGTTCGCGTTCTTTTAATTGATTCTCAAAACGTCCGCGTTGATCTATTGGATCATTTAGCTCCGTAAAAGCATTCGCATGCTCACGTGCCACAATAAACAGCTCAAAACGATCTGTAAAGCGTGGATCTTCGTCATTTTTCTTTGCAAGTGGAGATATTTCAACTGGATGTCCAAAAATAAAAGTTGGCTGCATAAGTGTTTCTTCTACCTTTTGTTCAAAAAACTCGTTAACTATATGACCGAACTCCATGTGCTCGGTGATTTCTACATCGTGTTCACGAGCTAACTTGCGAGCTTCCTCTACAGAAGTTTCCTTCCAAAAGTCTACTCCTGTCACTTCCTTTACAGCGTCAACCATATGTAATCGACGCCACTCTGGCTCAAGATTTATTTCATAGTCTCCATATTGAATTTTCGTAGTTCCTAGTACTTCCTTTGCAATATGCGCTATTAAGTTTTCCGTTAAACTCATGATATCCTTATAATCTGCATAGGCTTCATATAATTCGATCATCGTAAATTCAGGATTATGTCTTGTAGATACGCCTTCGTTACGGAACACACGGCCAATCTCATATACTTTTTCTAAACCACCCACAATAAGTCTTTTAAGATGCAACTCAATTGCTATACGCATAAATAGAGGAATATCCAACGCATTATGATGTGTGATGAATGGACGGGCCGACGCTCCACCAGCAATAGCATGCATCATCGGTGTTTCAACTTCTAAATAGCCGTGGTCATCTAAATATCTCCGCATCGATTGAATGATAAGGCTTCGAGTAATAAATGTTTTTTTGCTTTCATCACTCATAATTAAATCTAAATAGCGTTGACGATAGCGTTGTTCCACATCTTTTAAACCGTGATATTTATCAGGTAATGGGCGCAGCGATTTGGTTAACAAAACAAAGTCAGTTACTTTAATAGATAGCTCTCCAACCTTTGTTTTAAACACTGTACCTGTTATTCCGATAATATCTCCAAGGTCTAAAGAATCAAATAAGTCATAACTTTCGTCACCGATAGCATCTTTGCGTACATATACCTGTATTTGACCTTGTAAATCTTGAATATGAGCAAATCCCGCTTTTCCTTTACCGCGTTTTGTCATAATGCGACCAGCAATAGTAACTTTAACACTCTTTTCTTCAAGTTCTTCTTTTGTTAATCCTTCATAAAGATCTTTAATTTCTTTTGTATTATGCGTTCTATCAAATCGTTTTCCGAATGGATCAATCCCACTCTCTCTAATAGACTGCATTTTTTCACGTCTCACAAGTACTTGATCATTTAATTCCTCATTACTCACGTTGTTGCCACTCCAATCTATTTTTAATGCTCATGCGCCTTTTATAATGAATATACTTTATTATTGTACACAATCTTAAGTATTCAGACATCCATTATATATAGTTTTTATAAAAAATAGCGAAAAAACTGCCTGTAAATCCGGCAGCTTTTTAAATTCATTAACTAGCCTTTACTTCTTCTGATTCCATTTCTTCTATATATAAAAGATTCATTGTTTTTTCGTTTTTAAACACAATCCCTTTGTCACTAATCATTTCAGCACTGCTAAACTAGCGCCAATTCTATGTCCAATATTATTTTGCATCTTCTGGAGGAGTAAGCTCATCCACTTTAATTTCAAGCAAACCCGCTACATCTTTTAAAAAGCTTTCAGTAGGCAAACGGCTTCCTCTTTCAATTTCACCTAATATCGATACAGAAACCTTTAGATCTTTGGCCAATTCTTCTTGCGTATATCCTTTTAATTTTCGAAAAGCGCGAATGCGTCTTCCCCACTTATCTGTTTCCATAAGCGAACTCCTTCTTTATCAGGTATTCCGTTTAGAATTTCATTTAAAGGGGCCTTCATTATCGGTAATTGTACTTCCGGATCTATTTCCATCAACGGAATTAGCACAAATGCCCTTTCATGCATCCTTGGATGTGGAATAATTAGTTTCTCTGATTTTATATTTTCGTTATTAAATAATAATATGTCAAGGTCTACTGTCCTTGGGCCCCACCTTATATCCCTAATTCTTCCCAATTCCTTTTCCGTAAAGAGACATATTTCAAGCAGTTGTTCTGCAGAAAACGATGTCTTTATCTTCACGACTATATTCAAAAAATTACCTTGATCCGAATATCCAACCGGTTCAGTCTCGTAAATGGAAGATGCTTTTAAAAGTTCAATTTCAGGATAATTCACTAACATCTTCACTGCGTCTTTCAAAAAACCTTCCCGATTCCCAAGATTAGAACCTAACGATAGATAAGCTATGTTTGTCATGTTGTCAGACTCCTTGTTATTTCCACTGCCACGGATTGGTAATGTCCCGGAATTGGCGGATCAGGTTTAATTACTTTTACACTAGTCTCAACAATAAGCGGAAAATGATTTAAAATAGTGTAAGCAATTTTATCTGCAACTGCCTCTAACAATCTATATGGTCTTCCTTCAACTATTTCTTTGCAAATTTCATATATTTCTGCATAACTCACTGTATCATTTAAATCATCGCTTTTACCCGCTTTCGCTAAATCAAGTTCAAGTACTAATGAGACACGAAATCTTTGACCTAGTCGATTTTCTTCTGGTAAAACACCGTGATATCCATAAAACTCTAATTCATTTAAATAGATTTTATCCATCATACTCTCCTTTGCCTACAAGAACATCCATTACTTTTGCCATGCGGCTCATTTCCTTTACATCATGTACTCTTATAAGTTGACAGCCTTTTTCAATACCAAAGCAAATCGTAGCACCAGTTCCTTCTATTCTTTCATGTGGAGGCAGATTTAAGATCTGGCCAATCATTGTTTTCCTTGATGTAGCCAATAAAATCGGATAACCTAATCCAACAAGCTTGTCCAAGTTTTTCATAATATCAATATTTTCCTTTACATCCTTTGCAAAACCAATCCCTGGATCTAAAATAATATTTTCATCCCTGACACCCGCTTTTTTTGCAATAGAAATACTTTCATACACATCATTCAATACGTCGCGAATAAAATTAGTGTAATTTCTGTTTTCTCTATTATGCATTAATATGATTGGGACATCATGTTCGGCTGCTACATCTGCAATCTCCGGATCCTTTTTCGCACCCCAAACATCATTGATAATATGTGCTCCAGCCTCTAATGCTTTCTTTGCGGTTTCAGCTTTATACGTATCGATAGAAATAGGTATGGATATTTCCTTGGAAAGCGCTGATATGATCGGAAAGATCCTCGCAATTTCTTCTTTTACACTAACTGGTTCATGTCCTGGACGCGTAGATTCTCCACCTATATCGATAATATCTGCCCCATCACGCACCATTTCCTTAGCATGAATAATGGCTTTTTCGTTATCATAAAATTTTCCGCCATCCGAAAAAGAATCCGGAGTCACATTTAATATTCCCATAATCAAGGTCTTCTGCTGATAATCTAGTCGATAAGGCCCACATTGAATCGCTTGATCCATCCCATTAAACTCCTTTCACACTGTACCTATCTATAGTCTAAACCTTTTTCAAGCTATTTCACAACCCATTTAAGAGTACTAAAAAAAGCAATCGGATAATCCGATTGCCAAACGTGTTTTTTAATCTTCAAATTGATATAATGCTGTACTTAAATAACGTTCACCATTATCTGGAACTACTGCTAATACCTTCTTGCCTTTTCCTAAATCTTTCGCTACCTTGAGTGCTGCATGAATGGCAGCCCCCCCAGAAATACCGCCTAGAATTCCCTCAAGCTTTGCTACAGTCCTTGAAGCTTCAAAGGCTTCCTCCGTATTGATATGGATAATTTCATCAAATATCTCTCTGTCTAGTGTTTCAGGAATAAAGTTTGCTCCTAGTCCTTGAAGCTTGTGAGGACCAGGTTTGCCTCCTGCAAGTATTGGGGAGTCTGCAGGCTCGACTGCGAAAATTTTTATACCTGGGTATGTTTCTTTTAAAACTTTTCCTGCTCCACTAATGGTTCCACCCGTACCAATACCAGCTACAAATGCATCCAACTGATCACCCATTTGTTCAACAATTTCCTTACCTGTTGTTAAACGATGAATTTCAGGGTTTGCTATATTTTGGAATTGTTGTGGCAAAAAATATCCGTTCTCTTTAACAAGCTCATCTGCTTTATTTACAGCGCCTCTCATGCCTTCTGATCCAGGTGTTAATACAAGCTGTGCACCATATGCACGAAGGAGATTTCTTCGTTCTAAACTCATTGTATCCGGCATAACCAGAACAGCATTATATCCTTTTGCTGCAGCTACCATCGCTAACCCAATACCAGTGTTTCCACTTGTGGGCTCAACAATCGTATCACCAGGTTTAATTTCTCCGGCCTTTTCCGCGGCTTCAATCATTGCTAATGCAATCCTATCCTTTACACTGCTCCCAGGATTCATATATTCGAGTTTAAGATAAACGTCCGCATCGTTTTCACCAACAATACGATTTAACTTAACAACCGGAGTCTCACCAATTAATTCAGTTACAGATTTTACATTTCTAACCATGAGTCTTCCTCCCAAAAATTCCGAGTATTTTTATTGGTTTAATAATTCAAAATTAGCATTTGCCTAAATGAAAGTCAACGAAAAAGCTTCGACATTTCCCACATGTAAACTATTTTATGTTCCCCTAAAAAATACAAAAAAGACACAAGTTTTACACTCGTGTCTCATTTCATTATTTACTTTCCATAAAACCATTTTACTTTATTTTCTTTCCAAAATGACTCCGGTGTTATGGAATTTTCAATAGAATTTAAAGCCACTTGTCTTCTTATTTGGTCTTTTACTTCATTAAGCGAATAGTTTTTACCATCTATTTGATCCGTAACCTTCGCAATCGCAAAATGACCTTTGTATGGGATTGGATTTGTGTATTCGTTCACTTTAAGGTTTTCAATTACTTGTAAAAATCCCTGTGGATACTCCTTCGAATCCTTGGAAATATACCCGATATCCCCACCTTGAGGACTAGAAGCAGGATCAATCGATGCCTCCATTGCTAAAGCATCAAAGCTGGATCCATTTTTTAACGCTTGAATAATTTTATCAGCTTCCCCTTTTGTTTTCACCTCAATGAGAGAAATTCTATAAGAGGTAGGAATATGGTAAAAATACTGGTTATCCTGATAGTATTTTTGTATTTGTTCGTCCGTAACTTTTACATCTTTTGTGATCAGTTTATCAAAAAGTAGATTTGTTTTTATTTCTTTCATTAAAAGATCATCATTTTGTGGTTGATCGTCTGAATCTTGAATCGTTTTGGCGATCATCATTTCTTGATTAACTTCATTCTTACTTACCGAAATGCCATACTTTTTCGCCATTTTTTCTATTAGTTTTTCATCGATCAAAGTTCTTAACGCATCTTTTCCACTTTGCTCTTCCATTGCTAAAAGCCATTCTTGTCTTGTAATCTTCACATTGCCAATGCTTGCAACTGTTTCATTTAAATTGTTATTTGCGAACACTTTTTGATTTTCATGGTCCTTATAAGTAAAAAAAACGATGGTACAAATATTAAGTAATACTAACCCGCCAATAATATACAAAAGCCGCTTCTTCCTCAAGATTTCTCTCTCCCTATTTCGCTTCTTTTACTAATTCCTCAAGCTCTTCTTTTGAAAAGAGATATTTCGAATTACAAAAATGACATTGCGTCTCTGCTTGTCCATCATCATGAATCATATCCTCAATTTCGGTTTTCCCTAAGCTGATAATAGCAGCAGCAAATCTTTCTTTTGAACACTTACACTTGAACTCAATTGGCATCTTTTCTAATACTTTCACATTTCCTTCGCCTAATAAGCTAATCAATATTTCTTCCGGACTTAACCCTTGTTGAATAAGCTTTGAAGTAGGTGGACTTGCTTGAATTTTTTTCTCAATATCACCAATTACTTCATCACTTGTTCCTGGTAGCAACTGAATGATAAACCCTCCCGCTGCTAAGATGCTGTTATCTGGATTTACTAGCACCCCAACACCTACAGAGGATGGAACTTGTTCTGAACTGGCGAAATAATAGGTGAAATCATCCCCTAATTCCCCTGATACAATCGGTACTTGTCCAGAAAAATGCTCACGCAAGCCTAAATCCTTTACAACCGTTAATGTCCCTTCTGTCCCAACAGCACGGCGCACATCCAATTTTCCGTGTTCATTTAAATCAAAATGCGTTTGCGGGTTTGTTACAAAACCTCTTACCTCACCTTTTGCGTTACTATCAACGATAATAACACCGATTGGGCCTTTTCCTTCCACTTTGATGGTTAATTTTTCTTCACCTTTTAGCATAGCACCCATCATGACTCCAGCCGTCATGGAACGTCCTAATGCTGCAGACGCGGTCGGCCAGGTATAATGGCGACGCTGTGCCTCTCCAACTGTTTCTGTGCTTTTCACCGCATAGGCCCGAACTTGTCCATTATATGCCAATGCTTTTACTAAATAATCTCCCAAACTTTGCAACCTCCCTTATCATTCACTTGTATTCCTTTTATAGATTAAACTTAAGCCTTTTAAGGTTAGAAAAGGATCAACAATATCAATTAATTTTGATTCACTTGCTATTAAATTAGAATGACCTCCTGTTGCAATAACAATCGGCTCTTTTTTACTTTTTGCTTTCATTCGAGTTACAATACCCTCTACTTGACCAACATAACCATATACAATACCTGCTTGCATTGCAGAAACTGTGTTTTTCCCTACTATTCCCTCTGGGCGACTAATTTCTATACGTGGCAATTTAGAAGCTCTAGAATACAAGGCTTCTGCAGATATTCCAATACCTGGCGCAATCGCTCCTCCTAAATATTGACTATCCTCGTTAATATAGCAATATGTTGTAGCAGTGCCAAAGTCCACAATAATTAAAGGGCTGCCATATTCATGTATACCCGCTACTGCATTGACAATTCTATCAGCACCAACTTCTCTAGGGTTATCATATTTAATATCCAACCCTGTTTTCACACCAGGGCCCACAATTAAAGGTTTGACATTAAAATATTTATTGCACATACGTTCTAAAGCATAGTTAATCGGTGGGACAACGGAAGAAATAATGACGCCATTAATATCCTTAAAATGAATTCCAACATGTTGAAATAAAGAATTTATAATCATTGCATACTCATCTTCCGATTTAAAACGGTCAGTTTCCACTCTCCAATGATGCTTAAGCTTTGCATTATCGTATATTCCCAAAACAATATTAGTATTCCCAACGTCTAAAACGAATAACATTCTATCACCACTCTAATTAGTCTAATTACATGCCAACATCATATCATATTTCACACAACAAACAGGACGTTTATGCTTTATAATGCTCTGTTCATAAAACTTTGCACGTTCTTTTTTATACGATAATAAATGTTCTTAGACAGAAGAAAGGACATCGGAATAACGATGTCCCCTTATATTCTTACTTATTCTCTTGGTCATCGGAATTTTCTTGGTCCTTTGTATTAGTTGGACCAAACTTTTCCGGTCTTGAACGTTCATTTTTATTCTCAACATTTTCTTCCGGTTTCTTTTGGAAGTTTACTTTCATACTTTCAGAATCTGTTTCAGTTTTCTTTTCTAATGAAACGGATGAACTTCGATCTGGCAGCTTTCCATGTTCATACAAAGAACGAATTTGTTCTGCGTCCAACGTTTCCACTTTTAACAATGTTTGAGCTACAATTTCTAGCTTATCACGATTTTCAGTGAGAATTTTCTTCGCACGCTCATAACTTTCTTTAATAATTCTTTGAATTTCAGTATCAATCTCATAGGCAATTTCATCAGAATAGTTTTGCTCATTATTCAAATCTCTACCTAAAAAGACTTGACCACCTTGTCCTTGACCAAACTGTAATGGACCAAGCTTATCACTCATACCAAACTCAGTTACCATTCTACGAGCGATACTAGTTGCACGTTGGAAATCGTTTGAAGCTCCAGTTGATACTTCACCAAATGTAATTTCTTCTGCAACACGTCCACCTAATAGTCCGGTGATCTTATCAAGCAACTCTGGTTTCGTCATAAAATAACGGTCTTCCTTCGGTAACATAACAGCGTATCCGCCTGCTTGACCACGAGGAACAATTGTCACTTTATGGACCATTTCAGCTTCATCTAGTACCAAACCAATAATAGTGTGTCCACCTTCGTGATATGCAACGATGTTCCGCTCTTTCTTAGAAATAACACGACTCTTCTTAGCAGGTCCTGCAATTACACGGTCAGTTGCCTCATCGACATCTTCCATATCAATTTTTTTCTTATCTTGTCTTGCTGCGACGAGCGCAGCTTCGTTTAGTAAGTTTTCAAGGTCTGCACCTGAAAATCCTGGAGTTCTCGCTGCAATCGCTTTTAAATCAACAGTTGGATCCAAAGGCTTATTACGTGCATGAACTCTTAGAACTGCTTCACGTCCATTTACATCTGGGCGATCAACCGTAATTTGTCTATCGAATCGACCTGGACGCAACAATGCAGGATCTAGAATATCTGGACGGTTTGTTGCAGCTACAATAATGATTCCTTCATTAGCTCCAAACCCATCCATTTCTACAAGCAATTGGTTTAGAGTTTGCTCACGTTCATCGTGTCCTCCGCCTAAACCGGCACCACGCTGACGACCAACTGCATCAATTTCATCGATAAAAATAATACATGGAGCATTCTTCTTTGCATTTTCAAATAAATCACGTACACGAGAAGCACCGACACCGACAAACATTTCCACAAAGTCGGAACCACTTATTGAGAAAAATGGGACGCCTGCTTCTCCAGCGACAGCACGGGCTAAAAGAGTTTTACCAGTACCAGGAGGTCCGACAAGAAGTACCCCTTTTGGAATCCTCGCACCGAGCTCGGCAAATTTTCTAGGGTCTTTTAAGAACTCAACTACTTCCACTAATTCTTGTTTTTCTTCATCTGCACCAGCGACATCACGGAAACGAACTTTTTTCTTGTCGTCATTGTAAAGCTTTGCTTTGCTCTTCCCAAAGTTCATAACACGACCGCCGCCGCCTTGAGCTTGGTTTAATAAGAAGAAAAAGAGAATAAAGATAATGACAAACGGTATAATGGAGGTAAAAAAGGATACCCAGCCGCTTGTTTCTTTTGCCATCATTACATCAACTTCTGATTTCGATGTCGCTTTATCAATACGATCAAGCGCTGCTTGGCTATTCATTACATATGTAAGGAATTTGTCCTTATTATTAAATTCTCCCCGTACCTCATATACGCCTCTTTCAGGCTGCATCGTAAATTTTTTGACATCCCCTTTATCTAAGGAAGAAACAAATTGATCATACGAGATATTCTTCGTAGGCTCATTAGTATTGTTAAAGTAACTTACGATTCCAATAAGAACGAGGAATAATAATACATAAAAAATGGTATTCCTAAATATTCTGCTCATTCCTTACCTCCTCCCACGTTCAGAAAACTATAATAAATAGTATCATAGAGAATCTTGACTTTTCAACAATTTGCACTTTTTAAAAGTATTTTCCAAACGTCACATAATTATTGTAGACTTATTCACTTTTGCTATACACTTCTGGCTTCAGCACTCCAATATATGGGAGGTTACGATACCTTTCAGCGTAATCTAATCCATAACCGACAACAAAGGCATCAGGAACAATAAAACCTACATAATCGGCTTCAATATTAGCCTTGCGACCGGTTGGTTTATCAAGCAATGTCACAATTTTGATTGATTTAGCTTTTCTATAACGGAATAGCTCCACTAAATAGCTTAAAGTAAGTCCGCTATCGATTATATCCTCAATAATAAGAATGTCTCTTCCCTCGACAGATGTATCAAGATCTTTTAATATCTTGACTTCTCCTGAAGAAACAGTGGATTTACCATAGCTTGATACATCCATGAAATCCATTTCCAAATAAGTATCCACTCGCTTTAACAAATCAGCCATAAACAACGTGGCACCTTTTAAAACACCGATTGCTAATGGAAAACGTCCATCATATTCCTTTGTAAGTTGTTCAGCTAATTCTTTCGTCTTTTTTTGTATTTCTTCTTCTGAAATTAATACTTTTTCAATATCTTGTTTCATTAACTTGGTAGCCCCCTAGAAGATGATTGTTTGCGGTATTGTATGATATAGAAAACTTCATTAGGTACGGGCGGCTTGTCGTAACATGATTTTTTCAATTGTGGTATCCACAATATATTTCCTTCTCGGTCAGTTACAATCGGCCATACTTCCCTTTCAACTATCGGAACTTTTTTATCAATAAATATATCCTTCACTTTTTTCGTTCCATTTAATCCTTTTACTTTCATTCGATCACCACCCCGTTTTGTACGGACGATGATGGGGAACTCAATATCACTAGCATGTATACAAATCATATTATTCCCTTCACATTTAAGCGGATGCTTCCCTTTTAACAATTGAATCATGTATCCATTTGGAAGATTCACACCAACACCATCATGTAACATAAATTCATACGGATTAGATTTTGCCTCTTTTTCAAATGAGAAGCGGCATCTTTCATAAGAACGTGTTACATTTAAGCCTAAAGGTAAATCTAGTTTTCCGGAAGGCTGCTGGTGATTCGTTAATAACTCAAGAATTGCATCAATATGAACGGCCATGAAAGTACCAGGATTTTCTTTATAGAGATAGTTTAATATTAGTTGAATCCCTCTTCTTTGTAAAGGCAAAGGCCTCTTAATAAAAGACTCAATATTAATAATGATTTCACCATCTGTTTTATTCCATACTTTATTCATTTCTTGTTCTGTTAATACCTGCAAAAATGATTCATCTTCCAACAATTCCTCGCTAAATCGCTGAAAATGTTCATGTACATGACTATTTTCCCTTTTTAAAAAAGGCAGTACCTCCATTCGGAAACGATTTCTAGTATATTCGTTAGATTGATTACTAGCGTCTCTTCGAGGGCTTAATTGATAAAGGTCACAGTATTCCTCTATTTCACCTTTTGTTAAACAAAGTAGGGGTCTAATTAATTCCCCATATGTAACCTCTCTTCGTAATGGAATTCCAGAACGCCCTTTCCCTGAACTTCCCCGCGTCAATCTCATCATGATCGTTTCTATTTGGTCATCTCCATGATGCCCCAGTACAAGCTTATTCAAGTTATACCTTTTCATAGTTTCATCAAAAAAAAGATAACGGTACTTTCTAGCTGTTTCCTCTAAACCTTTTCCTTCTTTATGTATCAATTCATTGATATTGATTCTCGCTGTTGCCACAGGAATACCAAGATTTTGACAAAATTCTTCTACAAATAATAGATCATTATAAGATTCCAAACCTCTTAGCATATGATCTATATGTGCAACAGTCACAGATATAGAGTAATATTCCTTCTTTCGGAATAAATAATGTGCGAGAGCCAATGAATCCGGTCCGCCAGATACTCCGATAAGAATAGAATCTCCCACTTTTAATAATTTGTGCTTTTTGATAAATTCCATTACCTTTATTTCAAATGACAGCATATCGTATTCTTTCCCTCAAATAGCTAGAATAAAAACATCTTTTAATTAGGCTTTTTTTTAACTTTGTTGTTTTTGCAAAAGAAAATCGTATAACTTTCCTTTTTCTACTTTAGTATGGTTAGCCTTTTTAAGAAAAGATGCCCCGAAACAAAGTCTAATTTAGGATTTAAAACAATTTACGAAAAGCCATAATCTATGTAAAAACAACCTTTAATTAATATAGTACCATTTAAACCTTTTAGGTTCGAAAATAAGGCACTGTTTATAAAAAATTTTTCAATTTGTAAAAAGGGAGACATACTATATGACTCCCTCCTTACATCAAATGTCCATATACATATAAAAAATATAGGAAGGATATTACCATAATAATCATGATGGTTTCTAAGAAACTGGAAATTTTGTTATTCCTTCGTCTTTTTACCCGGGAGGATACTAGCTTCTTTGGTTGCGACGACACTACTTTCGCTGGGTATGCTTTTTGATCGCTTCTACCATCGCTAGATAATTCTTTCATTAATTCCTTTCGCATTTCTAATGCCGAACGATATTTTCCGGTGATGGCTTTCCATAATATATCTCGATACTTTGCCAATTCAGGTTTTACTTGTATTGCTTTTTTTAATTGCCCGAGACCTTCACCCTGTTTCGTAAACCTTTTTGGATAAACTAAATTAATTATTACCATTGCCACCGCAAATAAATCGTAGCTTGGTTCCGCTTTTCTGGAACCCGCTCCCCAATAGCCTCTATCGAAAAATTCAGTATACTCCTTTATTGCTCGACCTATTAATGTTGTACCACCTACATCAATACAACGAATTCTTGTCGGTGGACCAGTCACAATTAGATTTTCCGGCTTTAAATCACCAAATACCCATCCCTCTTGATGTAGACGATCCAAATCATTTAATAGTTGCAAAATTAATACACCTGACCATGAATGACCTTTCTTTTGTATGAATTCTAAAAGATTAGGACCTTGAATATATTCCATTACATAGAAGGGAACTCTTTTTTCATGCGTTTCCCAATCATCAACTTCTAGCAAAGAAGGTCCTAGGGTACTCCCTTGGACCTTTGAAAATGCTTTTAGGACATTTACTTCTGAGGTTATTGACATGGAATTATCACTCATTTTTAATGCTACATATTCTTGTTTCCCTTCCGCTAAGTAGACCATTCCATTGGCACCATAGCCTAACTCTCGAATTAAGGTGTAACGATTTTTATTCCATTTACCTGCTACGACTGTACCTAATTGAAATTTATATTGATTCTTCAAAGTATTGTTCATCATCACGAGATAACAATCCCCTTAAAGACCTTTTTTTATTAAAATAAGCAATTGCTTCTTTTAATGCTGGGCCAGTTGGAGTAATACCACCAACACTCAATTTAGAAAAAATGGTGGACAATGATTCCAATCTAGGTGTCCAGTCCAGCAATTTTTCGACATCTTTCCTTTTCCCGGGAAATACAAAAACAGAAAATTGATTATTTCCCATCCTTGCGTTTAAACTTAATGATAAGTCTAATAAGGCCTCTTTCACTGTTGGAAGCTTGTGCTTCATACTTGCACTCGTATCGACAAGAATTAACACGTCCAGATCTACCGTTTCACCAAGATCATCCACTACTTCCATTACTTCTCCTCTTTGATCAGGCGGAAGTTCCTCCATCGTTGTGCTACGTCC
Organism: Heyndrickxia sp. FW510-T9; assembly: GCF_058781025.1. NCBI lineage: Bacteria > Bacillati > Bacillota > Bacilli > Caryophanales > Bacillaceae > Heyndrickxia > Heyndrickxia sp. FW510-T9. Next base: position 13,754 of record NZ_JBYSWK010000030.1, read on the forward strand.
TAATATATGCTGTAACTCTTGATTCACAACACCTTGTAATGTTTGTGTCATCGCCTTTCTAGTTACCATCTGCACTGTTTGTGATAAACTCTTGGCATATACAATTTGACTAACACCACCACCCGATACGGAGATTCCTTCAATTTCCTGCATACTCTTTTCATCAATCACATCATTTTCCATTACTCCAATAACATTAATTGTAATCCCTTGTTCATTTGCCAAAGCAGCCATCGCTATTGGATCATCGCCTTGGTTTGAACACCCATCTGTAATCAATAGTATTTGCTTTAATGTTCCAGTTTTCAAAGGTTTTCCCCTCCAAATTGTCATTCTTTCACAAGAATAGAAAGAATCTATAGTTGAGGCTGTTTTCGTATAAATTGTTGCTTTTCGCAATTTGTTTTAAATCCTAACTTAGAATAAGTTTCGTGGTATCTTTTCATAAAAAGGATACCTATTCTTCAGACAAATGAAGAAGTTTATAAGATTTTCATTTACAAAAGCAACAAAGTTTATGAAAAGCGCCATTGTTAATAACCATCATCGACGATTTGAAAGGGTTTTATACTTTCTATGATTACTATTTTTAAAGTTTACCTTGCTTACATTCTCTAAGAGATTAACTCCTTTCGTTTACTAGCTGGAATTGCCGCCCACTTTGGAGTATTGTGCTCGATTTTCGCTACCACAATTGTCATATCGTCTTCAATGATTCCAGATCTTGTCCGAATTACCTCTTCCATAATTAAATCTGCTATTTCTTGAGGTTCTTCTGTCTGTACTTCCCGGATTTTTCGTTTCATCCATATATCATAATTTTCAACATGTTTAGGGCCTTCAAATATACCATCACTCATCATCACAAGAAGGTCACCAGCTTTTAATTGATCAGAGACAACTTCCACATCAAATTCCTGAATGATTCCCATAGGTAAGTTACTAGATTCTACTTTCAACACTTTATTTCCCCTTTTAATAAAGCTAGGAGTCGAGCCGATTTTCAAAAACTTCGCACTGGCGTCCTGTAAATCAATCATCGCAAGGTCCAAGGTTGAAAAAACTTCATCCGTAGTCCGTAAAGAAAGAATCGAATTCACGGATTTAATCGCCACTTTCTCCTCAATACCGGATTGTAAAATTTTCTGTAATAATCTAAGCGTTTCATTACTTTCATGGTGAGCCCTCTCACCATTTCCCATACCATCACTTATAGCAATAGCATATTTCCTTGCACCTAGTTCAATAAAGGAGTAACTATCCCCAGATACAAAACCTCCTCCTTTTGCCGCATGAGCAACACCAGTATTCACAACATAAGCTTTGTCGGATCTAAATGTTATATAGGTAAATCCATTTGGATAAGCTACATATTCCGCCCCTTTTACAATAATGGTTTCCCCTAAAATATCAGATAATAATGGAGCAATGATTTTTTCACATTCTCCGTGACTATTATTTGTAGGAATAGTCATATCGATATCAATATTCCCTTCTTCCAGACTATAAATTTCAACCTGTTCGATTTCTAAGCCAAAGTCTTGCAATGCATCTAAAATCATTTCTTCTTGCTTTTGATGATTTTCTCTTTCTCTCTTGATCTCATTTGCAAAATCCCCCATTACTTCAGAAACGCCTAATAATTGTTCTGCAACTAGTTTTCTACTTTCCTTCACTTGTTTCCTCAATTTTTGATTCGCATAATAAAATGTTAACTCTTGATATATAGCATCTTCTAGTTTCTTTGCTTTCACACAATGTTTCTCTACCTCACGATGTATACGTTGCGTCAGTATGCCTTCCCCTTTGTCATATTCATTCATCACATTTTTCATTAATTCATATGTTTTATCGAAATTTTTCACCCAGCATTGTTCCTTTTTGAAGCAGGATTGACAAGTTTTTTCTGTAACATTGCTTAAAAAATAATCAAACTCCTGATCTTCATGGTCCCCTTCCTGCCATTGATCATATTGCGAAAAGCTATTTGAGAGAGCTTGAAAAACAGAGGAAAATTGTTCTACCCGATGAACAGTGATATCTCTGATTTTCCTCATGTATTGCTGCTGTTCCTGAGCAAATTCTGAAGTACCGGGAATATGTTTCGCCATTTTATTTGTTAAATGCTTAGGAGTTAAAAACAACAACATAATAGCCAAACAGGATTCATATATATTTTGTAGTAAAGGTGTTTGGGCATCCCCATACATTCCTATTAATACCGTGGCAATTAATAAGCCAATGGAAGTACCGATTTTCTTGCCTTCTTTTAAAAGTCCACCCAGTAATCCTGAAAATGCTAACAAACTCATTTGATAGAAACTCGATACATTTGCCAAGCTAAATATTAATCCTGTGACGACACCTACAGTTGACCCAACTGTTGCGCCTCCTACAAATGCGAATAAAAGAACTAAAAATCTTGATAAAATATGCTCCACCGATAAATTATAAATGGTCCAGCCAATAGTTCCTGTTAAAACAGATGCTAGCATAATAATGAGACTGACAACTTCCTCTGTCTTTAAACTCTTCTTTCTTTTTTTTAGTGATAAAAGTGGAATACTCTGCATAAAAATAAGGGTAAGGATAAAAGTAAGACTTGCCTCCACACCTGCCATCATTCCATCGTACAAGGTAATGGTTTCGTGATTTTGAATATAGAGAAATGCGCATCGGACAAAAAAAGAGGTAAAAACCACATAATAAGGTAACACCTTCAATTCGTCTTGATGAAATCTAGAAAATAGTCGAAAAGCCATTAAAAAAATGACTGCACACGAAAAAGTAAAAACTGTGCCAGAAATTGAAAGAGTAAACGCACCTACAAGCAGCCCCAACAAAACAAGCGGTGCCTTTTTTCTCCTCATCATATAAACAGAAACAAAGAATGGTAGTGCAAAAGGAGATAAATGAGATAAGATTAAAGCTCGTCCAAGTAAAAACCCGATAAATATGAGTGCTACACCTTTCTGGAGAAAGAATTGGTCTAGCTTTTCCTGAAAATTCACTAATCTTTTGGAAACTTCAAGCTTAGTTTCTTCTAAGTTACTTCCACGATCCATAAAGCTACGCTCCACCTTTTCCATTATTTACACATCCCTTTGGCGTTGTAGTTGCAAACCATTATATATTGGACAAGTCCAGAAGTTTGTCAAATTTAAGAGGTGAATTGAAAGAAAAGTTCGACTATATTCAGCGAAAAACCCCATTTTATATCTAGTAAATTATTTAATAGAAATACGCAAAAGTATATTGACAAAAAAATAATCCAATTGTAATATAGAACTTGTGCTTTTCATTTATATATTTTGGCGGCGTAGCTCAGCTGGCTAGAGCGTACGGTTCATACCCGTGAGGTCGTGGGTTCGATCCCCTCTGCCGCTACCAATTTAATATGGCCCGTTGGTCAAGCGGTTAAGACACCGCCCTTTCACGGCGGTAACACGGGTTCGAATCCCGTACGGGTCATTACAAAGCACAAAAGGCGCCTTGCTTAGCAAGACGCCTTATTTTTTTGCTAGCATATACAAATTTTTTATGAAACAAAAAAAGAACATTCTTTTCAAAGAATGCTCTTTTTATTTATGAAGAATTCCTTCACCTGCTATATGTGAATAGACAGCAAGTTAGCCTCGTCTAGCACCTCTACCACCGCGTTTTGATTCGGTATTGCGCTTTATTGAAGATAAACGATCTTCACTATCCTTTAAAAAACGAGCCATTTTTTGCTCAAAATTTTCTCTTGGACGTTGTTGGGTATGACTTGGTTTATTATGACGAGGTTTCTGAGTTGGTGCCTGTTCTTTTGCTTTTCGAATCGATAAACCAATTTTGCCGTCTTTCTCATTAATGACTTTTACTAGGACTTCATCGCCCACTTTCAAATGTTCATTAATATCCTTCACATAGTTATCAGCCACTTCACTGATGTGAACAAGACCTGTTGAGCCTTCAGGCAATTCGACAAACGCTCCAAAATTAGTGATCCCTGTTACTTTCCCTTGTAACTTGCTGCCTACTTCGATCGACATAAAAAATAATTTCCTCCTTAAAAAGATAAAAAATAAAGCTTAATATATATTATATCGGACGTTAAAAAAGAGTGTCAATAAGACACATCTTTATCCTCATCTTTCTTCTTCTTACCATCAGGAATATTAAAAATAATTTCCCCTTTTTCAGAAAGAAAATATTCACTTCTGGCTAACTTTGCAATATAATTATCATCGTTCAATTTTACTACCTCATCCTGAAGGTAAGACTTCTTTGTCTTTAAATCAGCAAGTTTCTTCTCTAGCTTTGCTTTTTCTGCCTGTTTTACTTCCAGTTGGTGGTTTCTTGAGATGAGTGTAGAAACCAATAAATATACTAATGCCAACGTAATAACGCTGAACGCCACTAATCTTCGCAAAAGTAATTTTTTCCTTTTTGCCATTAGTTTCTCTTTTATCATTTGCTGTTTCGTATACGCATTTTCCATCGGCGTAATATTCTTTTCTTTCCTGGCACCCATCTCTAAACCTCCTCCATCATTTTTTATGAAAAATACCACGTATAAAATTCACTGTATATATAACCTTATTCTTAGCTTTTTTTAAAATCCCTGCAAATCTTTGAAATATTTTTTCGACTGATTTTTTGAAAAAATCAGGGAATAACTTCCATAATATTCCTAAGGTCCATTTTATTGGATAAAAGATAACCTTTAACACCCATATTAGCATCTTTATAATTATTTGTACAAGGGACAATAGTCCTTTTCCTAATGAAATCAATAAAGTAAAAAGGGCTAATACAATCCACTTTACCGGGTTAAAAATCAGCAGCATAAATAATTTAACCAAGAAACGATAGATTGCAACTATGGCATTTATAACGGTTTCGAGCAATTTTAAATAAATGTTTTTCATTAGAGCCTGATAGGCAGCAAAACCACAAAATAAGGCAACAAATATATAAAAACGGATCTCACCATAGTTGACTAAAAACAAAATATAAAAGATAGCTAGTCCTTGTATCAGCCAAAACATTACATCATTAATAAATACTATCCACTTTTTTCTCTTACCTCTTTGAAGGAAACGACTATACGTATCTAGGGAGGCGCCAAAAATGCTTCCCATAGCGATCATGGCAAGCATCGTGTAAAACTGGGTGGTTAGGCTCATCGGAATAGCTTGCTAAAGAAGCCTTTAGCTTTCTCCCCATGATGTTCATCTAAATATACGAGATCAAATACCTTCCCTTTGATGGAAACAATCCCTTTTTCCACATCAAGATTTTTCATTTGCAGGTTTTGCCCTCGGATAGCTAAAAAGCCCATCACTGTTTCTAAAAGAAACTCTTCATTGTCAAAGCTATCAACCTGTTTTACACCTGTAATGTCTAAAAGTTTCCTCCCTCTCATAATCACATCATGCTCTTGATTTACATTTTTTCCGTTAGAAGGTGTATCATAATATTGACTCAATTTAATCCCCCGCTTTCCGAATTCCTGTCATACATATGCTTTCAGCTATTTTTCATTAGTCCAAGCTATATAATCATGTGTATGTTGAGGGTCGAAAAAAAAGAACACGCCATTAAGAAAAGCGGAAGCAACTCAGCTCAGGCGCGTATGGAGGAGTGAAATTAGCATTTCAAATTTCACCTTAACAGGAACGGGTTCGATTTTGGCGTACAAAACACAAAAAAGCAGTAGAAATAATAACAGTCCTATTAAGGCAATAACAGCAAAACTAACACAAAAAAAAGGAGTTTGGATATCCAAGCTCCTTTTTTGATATTTTGTATTGGTCTTTCTTCACAATCGCGCACGTTTAAGGAAAACAAAAGATTATATAACGACATACTGTTGGTTGCTTCAAATAGTAATTGTGAATAAATCAACGCATTGTTCATCTATTGAAAAAGAATAGTAAAGAGGCTTAGAGATACTTTCTTCAACTAATGATGCACATTGTTTCATTTTGTTTTTCAATGTTTAAACTCCAAACTGTTTAAAATGATGGTCAAGGTGCTTGTATATTCCTTTTCCCCATTGCTCAGCAGTGAGTTTTCCGAAAAAAGGATGCGGATGAGTTGTGCACTTCTCTGGTCCGTTCTTTTGGAATGTGATAATTTTTTGTTTAAGCCTTTCTTTTTCTGTCTCAAATTCTCTATCATCTGCAATCAAAATGGTTGGAATAGTAGACATATTATGGGGCACTGTCTTGTCATTGTACATGATTTGTTTTGCAAACCTCCCTACTATTATTCCTAACCAACTCCTTGGTGGAAAAGAATTTCCCATTGCAATGTCTTGAAAAGATGAACAATGCGCTAGCATTTGGGCAACATCCATTTTACCCCATTGTGGTTGTGAATTTGGACTCAATTTATCCATACGCTTTAAAACTTCTTCTGTATGTATATGATTAAAAATATTTTTCATTAGTGTATATCCCCTTTAATTATAATAAAGTCAACCTTTTTAACTTATTTGGCCCGTTTGCTCAGCATTGGCACTATACCATCTCTATATTTCGATTTTAGCACAATTTTCCTTTTGAATTTATTCTTTCACTCATATTGTCTCTTTCATTTCAGAGCAATAATTATCAAACTATTTAACATACAAATTAGCAAAGCTTTTATCCCCCAGTTTAAAATTCTTACTCTATAAATGGTGTGTTAATTAACTTGCTATTACATATGTTAATTTGACAAAAACATTGATGTGACAGGAAATAACAAAGATCCAAATCAATTGCGATTTGGATCTAAACTAGGGCCGCTATTTAATATTCTGTACTCTCAATCACTAAAAAAGGAGTGTCTATTCTTGATTAATCCGTTCGTCTTTAATGACCGTATACATACCTGCAGCATCCTCTTTACGAGTGTTTTCTTGCAGATTTTCTACTTTCACCGTTACTAGTCTTTGACCGAAACGGACCAAGAGCTCATCACCAATTTTCACGTTTGAGCTTGCTTTTGCTTGCTGCCCATTGATCGTGATTCTGCCTTGATCGGCTACTTCCTTTGCAAGGGTTCTCCTTTTGATTAATCTAGAAACCTTTAAAAATTTATCTAATCTCATTGTTGTCACTATTTTCACCTCTATAATCCTGCATTTTTTGCCTGATTCCAAAATTGGTCAAGTTCTGCTAATGTAAAATCTGAAAATGATTTTCCACTCAATTCTACTTGTCCTTCAATAAATTGGAATCTTCTCTTAAATTTCTGATTCGTTCTTTCAAGAGCTTCTTCCGGATAAATTGCCAATAAACGTCCAACATTAATTATGGCAAAAAGAAGATCCCCATACTCTGAAATCTGCTTTTGTCTATCATTCTTCGTTATTTCTACTTGAAATTCCTTCATTTCTTCCAGAACTTTTTTCCAAGCTTCTTCTGCTTGGTCCCAATCAAACCCAAGCTTCGATGCGCACTTTTGATATTCATATGCCCGAATTATTGCTGGTAATCCTTTTCCTGCCTTATCCAACACAGATTTTTTTGATTCATTTCCTTTTTCCTGTCCCTTTATTTCACTCCAATTTTTCATTACATCATTTACATCATTAACGACTACATCGCCAAATACATGCGGGTGGCGTCGGATCATTTTATCGGAAATACTTTCTATAACATCTTCAATAGAAAACATGCCTTCATCTTCTCCAATTTGTGCATGCAGCATAATTTGAAGAAGAACATCCCCAAGCTCTTCAATGATATGATCTATATCATCTTCATCAATGGCCTCTAATAATTCATAAGCTTCTTCTATTAAATACTTTTTTAACGAAAGATGTGTTTGTTCCTTATCCCATGGACAACCATTAGGACCTCTTAAATCCGCAATGATAGACCGTAATGCAGAAAACTCTTTCAGGGAAGTTTCCTTCATTGGAGGTACATAAACACTTGTCAAATTGTTTAATTCAACCTGGCGATCAAGTTCATAAAGCGGGATTGTCTTTACCCATTCCCCCTTTGAACCGGCAGCAGTCACAATGGAAATCATATAGTCATCCGGATACTTTTCCATTAATGTTAATTTTACATTAGAAGCAATGAATGCATCATATACTTGTCCGATAATCAGATGCCCTTGTGTTCGGATATCATCTATATGTAAATCTGTTCCATCCAAAAGTTGAAAACCCTCGATCGGATCTGCCTTCACCGCTGCAAATAAAGGGTCAATAAAGCTCTGCCCCCCAGCAATGATGATATCGATATTTTCCGCTTTCCCTCTTTCCAACAATAATTGAACGGTTCTTTCTGCAACCAGTGGATGCCCTGGAACTGCATAAGTAATATCTTCTGTGATTGCAGCAGCCAGTAATTGATTCGTTATTTCTTCATACACATTTTCAAACTGATCATTTTTTTCATATACATCGTCAAAACTTGTGAATTGGATGCCTTCTGCTTCTAAATCCATCACAACTGGATGTTCTTTTGTTCTTAAAAATAAAACACTAGCGTTTTTAATTAATTTGTAAATTCCTAACGGAAGCTGATCAATATCTCCCGCTCCCAATCCAATAACGGTTATTTGTTTGCTCATCCGATCTTATCTCTCCTTATTCGTAGGCTGTTTTCGCAAAGATTGTTGCTTTTCGTATAAGTATATAATCCTTGAAATGGATAGGATTCGCGCTCTTTTCTACATTCCGTTTTTCATTTGATAGTAGAAAATTACCGTCATAATCCTACTGCCGATTTTTACTCATATTTAATAGCAACAGGTTAAAATCGGCTTTTGGATTTTATACAAAGTATAAGAAAAGAGCCTATTCGTAGAATTTCGAAAAAAGTTTATCAACAAATGGAATAAAATGTATGTCTTCTTTATTAAATAGTTTGAAGTACATAATAGAAATAAAGTACACCAAACCTCCTACAAGGACTCCCGATAATGCCAAGAAAATACTTGAACTGCGATGCAGGGCAAGAATGTTCCCCCATAATGCCAGCCAAATTTGTAGAGTTACCGTCATAATCAATGCAGAGACCAGTGACTTTACATAAAATTGGAACGGTAATTGCCCTAATTTTAACTTGCTAAGCTTTATTATAAAGCATCCGGAAATAATCCCTAAAGCAAGGACGGTTGCTAACGATGCACCTAATGTCCCGAGACGTGGTATGAACAATTGATTAGCAAAAAGCTTTAATACAACTCCAATTAACATGTAAAATGCCGGTGTACAAACACGTCCAATACCTTGCAAAATACCAGTTATGGTTAGGATAGTCGAGCTAAAAAAGATGGATAACGAGAATACCGCTAAAACAATTGAGCCATAATCATTTTTAAAAAGCATAATATTCGTTGGCTGAATAATATTAATAAGACCGATTGTAGAACCTAACCCAACAATAAAGCTAATTTTCATGGCAATAATCACTTTTTCATTTAATACAGACAGATTCCCTTTTTTATATGCAGTTGAAATAACTGGTACTAATGTCAAGGAAAGTGATGTAGCAACAATTGTTCCTAATTGCAATAAAGGCTGACCACGGTCATATATCCCTTTTAGCCTCTTAGCACCATCCATGGATACTCCTGATTTTGTTAATAAGGCAAAAATATTTAAGGAATCTACAAATTGAAATAAAACAAGCAGCATTCCACTAATACAAATAGCCAAACCTTGAAGAATAAAGGTCTTCCCTAATTTCACAGGTTTGTTTCCCGTTACCATAGTATTTTTACTTTTAAAACGAATATAGAAACAAACCAGTACCAAAAAGGATATAACTCCACCAGCTATCGAACCAACAAGGGCACCTTCACCAGCAGTATAGAGAGAATAACCTTTCTTTACTAAAAAAAAGGTCAGGATTAAAATGGATGCTACTCTTATAAATTGTTCCGTTACTTGTGATACTGCAGTAGGAAGCATGTTTCCTTTTCCCTGGAAAAAACCTCTAATCACAGAAACAAACGGTACTAAGAAAAAAGAAAAGGAAATAGTTCTAATTAAAGGACTTAATTTCTCGTCACCCATTAGATCTGCAATAAATGGGGCACCGAAGAAAAAAACCAAGAATAAAAGAATTCCCAAAAAGCTTAACAACATAAAAATAGATTTCATCATGTCCTTAATGTTTGAATCTTTTCCGGCTTCTCCTTCTGCAACAAACTTCGAAATAATCACTGGGAATCCATAGGTCGCTAATGCAATGGCTACTCCGTAAATTGGATAAATTTGTTGATATATGTAAAAACCTATATCTCCCACAATATTTTGAAATGGAACCCGATATACGGCGCTTAATATTTTCGTAATTGCGGCTGCAATGGTTAAAATGAATGCACCTTTAAATAATTTCTTTGAATCATCATGAGACAAATTCCGTCTACCTTCCTATAATAAAATATTTCGTATTATAGCATAACAGAAGGATGGGATAAACAAAAGAAGAAGCAGGTGTTATCACCTACTTCCATCAATAGAAATATTACTGTTCCATTTGTCTCGCCAAAAATCCTGCAGCTGTCTCTGTAGCCTTTTGTTCTACCTCACCAATTGCCCTGTCCTTTGAGAAAATTACCACTGCACCAATTGGATCACCATTTGCTACAATTGGAGAAATCGTATAGGAGGCGAGATCTTCTTCATATCCATCTACTAGTGATGCTTGTCCCTTATTAGCAACAAGAATAGGACTGCGATCCTCCATCACCTTTTCAATAACTTCTCCAATGTTCTTATTCAAGTAATCCTTTTTCGATCCTCCAGCTACTGCTATAACTGCATCTCTGTCACAAATTAATACTTGACTTGTTAAGCTGTCATATAATGCTTCAGCATATTCTTTTGCAAAATCACCTAACTCACTAATTGGAGAGTATTTTTTCAAAATCACTTCTCCGTCCCGATCAACAAAAATCTCCAAAGGATCCCCTTCACGAATTCGTAACGTTCTGCGAATTTCTTTTGGAATTACGACTCTTCCTAAATCATCAATACGACGAACAATTCCAGTTGCTTTCATCTTATGTTGCCTCACTTTCATCAGATGATTTTACCCGGCAGTTTCCTACCTGATTTGTAAATGAATGAATCTTTTACCAACGTTGTCATTAGTATCTTTCATCTAGGAAGTTCTATACATATGAGTTAATTTTTCTGCTACAACTCATTTATGTTGGCTATTTTTGTATAAATTGTTGATTTTCGTACCTTTTTAGATTCCTAATAAGGATTAGCTTCGGCGCATCTTTCCTTAATCGTATTACTCATTCTAAAGTTGAATGGAAAACTTCATGTGATTTATGATTACAAAAACAAAAATATTTAAGAAAAGAGCCTTTGGTCATATCGTTTCTTTACCACAAATAAACAGGAAATAAACCATTAAGTTTGGTAAAAGAGGAAAAACACCACATTTTTAAATTGTGATGTTTTCTTACGTGTATTTCTTATCCAACCTGTTCTGTTAGCTTACTAGCGTTTTTCAATTCTTTTACAATGTCCATAATAATAGCGAGCCATTTTTCTTCAGATATCCCTCTATTATTTAATGTGATTTTCAACTTATTGCCTTCCATCCCAAATCCAACAGCACGGCCAAACTGATTACAAACTTCCACTACTCTTGGACCGTCTATATTTTGTGTCCCATTTTCTGATACAAGAATCGATATGGATTGCTTGACTTGTTTAACAGATTCAAGAGTAGCCTCTACTGCAAACACTTTTATCTCTGCTATTGTAAACAAATATTGAACTTGGATTGGATATTCACCATAACGGTCAATCATTTCCTCCCTTAGTTCCTCAAGATCCTCTATTGATGTAATTGCTCTAAATCGTTTATACATTTCAATTTTTTGATGACCATCGGCAATATAAGTGTCTGGAATATAGGCATCTACTTCTAAATCAATCTCAAAAGGAATTCGCTTTTCTTGATCGTAAGTACCTTTTCGTTCTTCAATCGCTTCTTTTAACATTTGCGAATATAAATCAAAGCCAACGGAATCAATAAACCCGTGCTGTTGGGCACCAAGAATATTACCGGCTCCCCTAATTGATAAATCTCGCATGGCAATTTTAAAACCAGATCCTAATTCAGTAAATTCCTTTATTGCTTGTAGTCTCTTCTCGGATACCTCGGTCAACACTTTATCCTTCCGATACGTGAAATATGCATATGCTACACGGTTAGAACGACCAACACGTCCCCGAAGCTGATACAATTGCGACAATCCCATACGATCTGCATCATAAGTAATTAAAGTATTCACGTTAGGAATGTCCACACCTGTTTCAATAATAGTAGTTGTCACTAAAACATCGTATTCACCTTCTAAAAAGCTCAGAATAACGGATTCAAGCTCACCTTCCGTCATTTGCCCATGTGCATAGGTGACACGGGCATCAGGGACAAGAGAGGAAATTTCCTCCGCTTTTCTTTCGATATCTTCTACACGGTTGTATAAGAAATAAACCTGCCCATTTCTTGCTAATTCCCGTTCAATTGCTTCTCGAACAAGATGTCCGTTATATTCCATGACATACGTTTGAACAGGAAAACGATTTTCTGGTGGAGTCTCAATAACAGATAAATCTCTTACACCAAGCATGGACATATGCAATGTCCTTGGGATCGGTGTAGCAGTTAGCGTTAATACATCTACATTTGTCTTCATTTGTTTAATCTTTTCTTTATGTGTAACCCCAAATCTTTGCTCTTCGTCGATGATTAATAAACCGAGATTATGGAATTGCATATCTTTAGACAAAATACGATGGGTTCCAACAACGATATCTACCGTCCCATTTTTTAATCCCTTAATCGTTTCTGTTTGTTGCTTTTTTGTCCTAAATCGACTTAATAATCCAACAGAAATAGGATAATCCTGAAAACGTTCCTTCATGGTCTCAAAATGCTGCTGCGCTAAAATCGTCGTTGGAACAAGAAAAGCAACCTGTTTACCATCCATAATTGCCTTAAATGCAGCCCGAATAGCAACCTCTGTTTTTCCATATCCAACATCCCCACATAATAAGCGATCCATTGGACGTTCTTTTTCCATGTCATGTTTTATTTCTTGAATGGAACGTAGTTGGTCATCTGTTTCTTGATACGCAAATGTTGTCTCGAACTCTCGTTGCATATCTCCATCTGGTGAAAAAGCAAAACCTTTCGCTGCTTCTCGTTCCGCATAAAGCTTAATTAAGTCATCTGCAATATCTTGAACAGAGGATTGAACCTTTTTCTTAACTTTCTTCCATTCTGTTCCTCCAAGTTTATATACCTTTGGATCTTTTCCTTCAGAACCTACATATTTTTGGACAAGTTCAATTTGTTCTACGGGAACATACAGCTTATCAGTACCCTGATATTTTATATGTAAATAATCCTTATGAACCCCATTAATGACTAGTGTTTCAATCCCTAAATATTTTCCGATACCGTGATTAACATGTACAACGTGATCGCCAATTTTTAACTCGGAATAGCTCTTTATTCTTTCTGCATTTGATAGCTTTTGTTTACGAGGAGCTTTTTTTGTTTTTTTATTAAAAAGCTCTTCTTCCGTAATAACGGCTAACTTGAGCATAGAAAGTTCAAATCCAGTGTTTAGATTTCCTTGAATAACTTGAATTTGCCCAGGTAATAGCTTATTAGAATCTTCCACTATAGCCGCTTCTATTTCATAATCTTCTAATACACTATGTAATTTAGAGAGACGGCCATCATCTGTTGCTAGAAAGACAACGGTAAAATTTCCTTTCTTCCAGCGTTCCATTTCTGTCTTTAAAACATGCATTTGGCCATGGAAATTTTGCATTTGTTTACAAGTAATATTCACAATGTTTTGTGGATTCGTATTCGGAATATGGCGTAAAAACAATGACAAATATAGTCTTGGTAAATTCGCTTGGATTAATAGCTTTGTTAAATTATGCGAAACTTCTAATCCGTGCACAATTTGCCCTTCTTCTAATAATGAAGTAAACCATTCCGCTTCCTCATTCTCTAAGCGATCATTCATCTCTTGAATTCGACTATATTCATCTAATATGACTATTCCGTGACCATCTAAATAATCTAGTAAACTTGCAGGAACCTCATATGCTAATGATAGAAACTTAAAGAATTGTTCTGGTTTTTGCGCACTTCTGAGATTTTCAATTGCGTATCCAATATTTTGTGTTAAAAGTTCTTTGGCATTTGCACTTTTCACTTTTTTGAGAGTTTTAGAGAGCTCTCCTTCTAATCGATCCGCTATTCTTTCAAGGGTTTTGGAGTCAATAGGCGATTCGGTTGCAGGTCCAATTAAAATACTAGTTCTTTTTTCAATGGATCGCTGATCATCTGCCGAAAAAGTCCTAATTGAATCAATTTCCGTATCAAATAATTCAATACGAATTGGATTTTGCTCCGTCAAAGGATAGATATCTAAAATACCACCGCGTAAACTAAAGTCTCCTGGGGCACCGACCATTTCATTACGATCATATCCCATTGCAATAAGAGCTTCTAGAACATGAACAAGATCTATATCCATTCCAACTTCAAAGGTAAGCTGATATTGTTTCCAAAGATCAGGGGAAGGTAGTACTTTCCGAAGTCCTGCCATTGGAACGATAATAATACCCTTTTGGTTGGATACTAGAAAATTCAGTGTTTCTATTCGCTGGGCCATTAATTCTGGGCTAGCTATTCCGATTTCTGCTGCAATCAATTCATTTGCAGCATACAAATAAACAACATTCTCATCCACTAATTGGGATAAATCATCATATAATTTTTGCGCTTGCAAAAGGTTATATGTCACAATCACAATGGATTGATTGGATTTTTCAAATATAGACGAAATAAAGACAGTTCTGGAAGACCCAGACAAACCTGCAACTAATTGTTCTTTTAAATCCCCTTCGATACCAGTAATGACCGACTGGATCTCATCTTGGTGGAGGATAATTTGTTTTAATCCCTTCAATCAATAGCCCTCCTTTCTAAAGTAATAACTACTACTTACTATATGAAACAATTACCTATTTTTAATCTAGAAAACAGAAAAATGCTTTGGATTCTCCCCCAAAGCGGACTAGTGAATCAAATAATCATATGCGTGTAATTCTGGACTTCTTGTAAGTGCTTCTTGGCAGTCTTCACAAATTGCTTTTATATGAATATTACCGTTTGATTCATAGGATATCATGTCTTGACGTTCCTCATTTGTTAAAGTATTTAAACCAAGATTGTCTGCATGAATAGATACATCTTCGATACTGCCCATATTGGTTCCGCAATGACGGCAAAAATAATGTATCGCCATTGTTTGCCTCCTTATTACTACTTTTTTTATTAGTATGAACCTGTTAATAAGGAGTTATTCATGGGAATTAATTAAATTGATTCATCACTTCTAAAAAGGGTTTTTCTAGCCATCTTTCACATGCATCTGCTGAATCTTTTATAGCTACTTGAAGTGTTGGCCACTCCTCTTTCTTAAATTTACTTAAAACATAATCCGGGACGGACATTCCATTTTCGGGACGACTTATCCCAATACGAATTCGATTGAAAGTTTGTGTACCTACATGAGCAATGGTGGATTTAATTCCGTTATGCCCTCCAGCACTTCCCTTTTGGCGTAAGCGTATTTTTCCAACAGGCAAATCAAGATCATCATATATAACTAATAAATCTTCTAAATCAATATCATAATAATCCATCATCGGTCTAATACATTCGCCAGATAAATTCATATAAGTTAGCGGTTTCAGCAACATGATCTTTTGACCATTTTTATGAATGATTGTATATAGACCATTAAATTTCGACTGATTTAAGCTAGTCGAATAACGTTTCGATAACTCATCTATTACTTCAAAACCAATATTATGCTTCGTTTTATCAAATTGTAACCCTGGATTTCCTAATCCTACGATTAATTTCATTAATTACACCTCAATTTAACTATAACATAAGGAAAGCGGAGACGCCGCAGCTCTAGCGTACGGATTTCGTAGTCTTCGACTGAGATAAAGGAAACCGTGCTGAGGCAGTTCACGAGCTATTGAAAATTGAACTACCATTCTCACCAAGTAAAATTTGAAGTTTAATTTTACCGAGTGAAATTTGCACTACCAATTTCACCTGATGTTGACTTATCGTAGGGAGGAGACGGAGAAATCCGCTAGCCGATAGGCGCTATTGAAATTGAAGTACAAATTTCACCTGGAGCTAGACAAAGTCTAATCCTTGTTATTTAATTTATATGATAAAAAACTTATACTTTCTGATTTCATAAGGAAAGCGGAGACGCCGCAGCTTGATCGCATGGGTTTGCTGACCTCTCAACACAGAAAAATTTTTTCGTTCAAAAACTCTACCTTCTTTATTTTACAAAAAAAGAGCTTACCTCCGCAAATGGAGATAAGCCCATTATGAATATTATTCGCCTTCTGTTTCAGTTGTTTCCCTACCTTCAAGGTTTTCCGGCATACCGGATTCTTGTTGTTCTCCAGTACTAATTTCTTCTTCCTGCCTTGGAGGTAATATTGAGGCAATAGTTTCAGTTTCTTCATGATTAATATTGAATGGATAATTACCTTTAATATCAGAGATGGTAATCGTTTCACCGACTTGAAGGTTAGAAACATCCACTCTTATTGCATCAGGCATATCATTTGGCTTGGCAGTAACAGAAAGTTCGTGAATTGGTTGTTGCAGTACACCGCCATCCTTAACACCTGCACTATCTCCAACTAATTCCACACGAACATTGGCTTCAATTTCTGCAGACAAATCGACTGCCAAAAAATCAAGATGAACAATGGTTTTCTTTAAAGAATCTTCTTGATAGTCATTTAAAATAACATTTTGCTTCTGTCCATCAAGATTTAACGAAATGACGCCATTTCTGCCAGCTGCTTTAATTGTTTTTGTAAACTCAGCTTCATTAACATATACAGGTGTGTTTTCCACTTTGTATCCATAAACAACAGCAGGTATATTACCATTTCTGCGAAGATTCTGCAGATCTGAATGTTGTTTATTCGCTCTTTTTTTCGCTTCGAGTACTACGACCATCCTTCCGATACCTCCTTTTTATGTAAAGAAATCTCTCTATATAAATTCCCTAAATTAATTAAGTTTAAACATAGAAAAAGCCTGCATTATTATGCAGGCCACAACTAATCTATATTTATCAAGGCTGTTTTCATAAATTACTGCTTTGCGTACTTTGATTAAACTTCTTACAAGGTGAAGTTTCGGGGCATATTTTCTTAAAAGGATTACCCATTCTAAAACGAAATGATTAATTTATGAGATTTACGATTATAAAATCAACATAGATTAAGAAAAGAGCCTTAATCAAACAATGTACTTACAGATTGATTTTCATGAACACGAATAATTGCTTCTCCAAGTAAAGGTGCTACCGATAATTCGACAACCTTGTCAATCTTCTTTTCTTCTGGTAAAGTAATGGAATTTGTAACAACTAATTCTTTAATTTTTGAATTGCCAATCCTTTCAATGGCAGGTCCTGATAAAACCGGATGTGTGCAACTTGCATACACTTCCTTTGCACCATTTTCAATTAAGGCATTGGCTGCAAGTGTAATAGTGCCTGCCGTATCAATAATATCATCAATCAAGATTGCAATCTTGCCTTCAATATTACCAACTATATTCATTACTTCGGCTACGTTTGGCCTTGGGCGACGTTTATCAATAATTGCAATCGGAGCTTTTAGGCGCTCTGCCAGTTTTCTGGCACGTGTAACACCGCCATGATCTGGAGATACAATGACAATCTCATCATTAAATTTTTTACTCTTGAAATATTCGGCCAGAATTGGAACGCCCATCAAATGGTCGATTGGAATATCAAAGAAACCTTGAATTTGCGGCGCATGTAAATCAAGTGTGATTACTCTCGTTGCACCTGCTGTTTCAATTAAGTTTGCAACTAGTTTTGCGGTAATCGGTTCACGAGCTCGGGCTTTACGATCCTGGCGAGCATAACCATAATAAGGCATTACGATATTAATCGTTTTAGCTGATGCGCGTTTCAGAGCATCGATCATAATTAGAAGTTCCATCAATCTTTCATTAACAGGTGAACTAGTTGCTTGTACAACATATACATCACAACCGCGAATACTTTCTTCAATGTTAATTTGAATCTCACCATCACTAAAACGGGTTACGGAACATTTACCAAGTCTTACGCCTACTACATTTGCAATTTCTTCCGCTAATTGAACATTCGAATTTAATGTAAAGATTTTTAGATTTGGGTCTAAATATTGGTTAGACATGTGGACCTCCAATTATTGATTGTGTTTTAGTTTACTAACATAATTTTCCTTATTCACCTGTCTTGCACGTGCGATAGATAAGCTTTCTGCCGGAATATCATCTGTTATGGTGGACCCTGCCGCTATATAAGCATTTTCCCCGATTGTTACAGGCGCTATCAAGTTGGAATTACAACCAACAAACACACCATTTTCAATTTTTGTCAAAAATTTGTTTTTTCCATCATAATTCACTGTAATGGAGCCACAGCCAATGTTTACATCAGAGCCTACATCAGCATCTCCAATATAACTTAAATGTGAGGCTTTACTTCCCTTACCGAACGTTGCCTTTTTAATCTCGACAAAGTTACCTATTTTTACATCTTCTTCTATATGTGAATCCGGGCGTATATGGGCGAATGGACCAATATTCACACTGGAACCAATTGAACTTTTATGAGCAACAGATTGCTTAATTACTGTACCATTTCCAACCTCGCAATTTAAAATCTCTGAGTTTGGCCCTACTACACAATCTTCTCCAATTACCGTGTTTCCGGAAAGGAATGTACCAGGCTGAATTATAGTATCCGAACCAATAACTACATCTGTTTCAATATATGTGTTGTCTGGGTCAATAATTGTAACACCATTTCGCATATGAGTTTCGTTTATTCTTCTTCTCATGATTTTTTCTGCATTTGCTAATGCAATACGATCATTTACCCCTAATGTTTCATCCATATCATCTGTTTGATAGGCGGAAACGACTTCATTTTGTGATTTTAATATTTCAATTACATCAGGTAAATAATATTCATTTTGGACATTGTCATTTTTTACTTGCTTCAATGTCTCAAATAGTTTTTGGTTGTCAAAGCAAAATACACCAGTGTTTATTTCCTTTACTTTCCGTTCCTCTTCAGATGCATCCTTATGCTCGACAATTTTTTCTACATTTCCTGCTGCATTTCTAATTATGCGTCCATAACCTGTTGGTTTTTCCGTATATGCTGTTAAAATTGTGGCTTTAGCATTTTGCTCTTCATGATGTTCAAGTAATGCTTCGATAGTCTCCGCTTTAATAAGAGGTGTATCTCCACAAACAACAAGAGTAGTTCCAATCTCTCTAGATAAGTCCTGTTCAGCTTGCATAACAGCATGTGCAGTACCTAATTGCTCCTCTTGAAGGACGAAAAGAGTTTTTCCATCTAGCTTTGCTTTCACCATATCTGCCCCATGTCCAATAATTGTGACCATTTTATGAATATTAAGCTTCGATACTTGGTCAACGACATGTTCCACCATTGGTTTTCCACAAACAGGGTGAAGCACTTTATAAAGCTTCGATTTCATTCGCGTACCTTGTCCTGCCGCCAAAATAACAGCAAATCTATTTGTCATATATGGTCCCCCAATAAACCTTTTTATCCATAAAAAATATATCTCAAATATGGTTCTATTTCAAGGAATCTTCGTGAAGTACATATTATTGTAATAAAATGAGGAAAATGGAATCTGGAGGTTGGACTCTGGATTTGAGGGATTTGAGGGATTTGACATTAACAAAGTATCTGGGAATCTATGTCCAGCTACAGCGCCTATCAACTAGCAAACTTGCGCTCTCCTCCCTGCGAGTAATGGCAACAGGTGAAATTAAAAGTGCCAATTTCACTCGGTCATGAACGACTGAGCACGGTTTCCTTTATCTCAGTCGAAGCCCTATAGGTGAAATTTGCTCTTTAATTTCAATAGCTTGTAGTCGATGAACAGGCACCTCCGCTTTTCTAATAAAAAGAGCCTTACTATTTGAAGTAGGCTCTAGTTGTATTATTTTTATTTAGGAAGCACCTGCTTCTTCGAATTCAACTTCTTCTAACTCACCCAATCTATTGTATTCCGTTAATACTGCTTCTTGAATTTTACTGCGCGTATTGGAATTAATCGGGTGTGCAATATCACGAAATTCTCCATCAGGAGTACGTTTGCTTGGCATTGCTACAAACAAACCATTATTTCCATCAATGACACGGATATCGTGGACAACAAATTCATTATCCAAGGTAATAGAGGCAATCGCTCTCATTCTTCCCTCCGTATTAACCCGGCGCAATCTAACGTCTGTTACTTCCATCTGTGTTCACCACCTTTTTCCTTAGATAGAATCTAGTTAATGTATTCAACAGATTTTATAAAACTCCTTCTTTAATTGTATAATTTTTTAAAAAATTTCATGAGTTGTAAATAAAATAATAGTTTATTGACCAACATATTAGCACAATATGGACAACAAACTATTATTTTATACGCATATATCTATGAAAAATGTCAGAAGATAAAAAAAACAAACCCATTAAGGTTTGTTTATAGTGATTATTTAACTAGTGCTACTACTTCAATCTCTATTAAAGCATCTTTCGGTAATTTAGCAACCTCTACACAGGAACGTGCAGGTTTATGTACGGAAAAATATTCTCCATATATTTCATTAATAGCTGCAAAATCATCCATATTTTTTATAAAAACCGTAGCTTTTACAACCGTTTCTAATGAGGCACCCGCTTCTTTTAAAACCGCTTTAAGATTACGAAATACTTGATGTGTTTGTTCTGTAATATCACTTGATACGATAACACCATCAGTAGTTAGCGGAATTTGTCCTGAACTAAAAAACAAATTATTAACTACGATTCCCTGAGAATATGGACCTATTGCTGCAGGTGCATCATTTGTAGCAATTACATTCATTCTATTTCCTCCTCAAATAGGATATTTTAAAGCTTTTCAAGAAAAATAATTTCCCTCAACAACTTTAATTTTTTTCTCCTTCATATCTACATCCATAAGCTTTACTAAAGAAATATAGTCATCGACTAATCTTTCCTGTGCATCTTCAGATTCAACCAAAACAGCAATTCCTGCTACAGAGGCATTGAACTCTTCCAAAAGATTCATCATCCCTGTAATCGTTCCTCCCGCTTTCATAAAGTCGTCCACAATTAATACTTTTGCACCTTCATTTAAGCTTCTCTTGGAGAGAACCATCGTTTGAATTCGTTTTGTAGATCCAGAAACATAGTTAATACTTACAGTGGATCCTTCTGTTACCTTACTATCCCCTCTGACAATAACAAACGGTACATTTAAGTGTTCTGAAATCGCATGAGCAATTGGAATTCCCTTTGTTGCTACCGTCATAATAACATCTATGTCGATATTAGCAAAAGCGGATGCTAATAGCTTCCCAACCTTATTCATAATTTGAGGAGTCCCTAGCAAATCTGTTAAATAAAGATATCCTCCAGGAAGTAGGCGATCTGTACTAGCAATTAGATCACAAAGCTCAGCAATAAATTTCTTTGCATCTTTTTTATTTACTTTCGAAATATATTTTACCCCGCCAGCAGCACCTGGTACAGTTTGAAGAGTACCAATTCCTTGTTTTTCAAATGTTTCTTTGATGATGGCTAAATCCTCACTGATAGAAGATTTGGCAGATCCATATCTTTCTGAAAATAATGTCAATGAAACGAGCTCCTGCGGCCGTTCTAACAAATAGTGCGTCATATCAATAAGGCGCTCACTACGACGAAACTTCATATAACAAGCCTCCGTTAAATCCGAATATTTTACAACAAATATAGCATCAATATACGGAGTTTGTCTATATCTGTTAAGCTTTTATATTAATAAGGAAATCGTTCACCTAGAAGCCTAACAGCGAATACTTGGTCACAAAATCCACGCAATCCATTATATATTCTTTGAAGTCTTGAATCATATTGAACAAGTCCAAATACGGTCGGCCCACTCCCGCTCATTAGCACAGTGTCTGCTCCAAAACGTTCCATTTGTTCTTTGATTTGAAGAACCTCTGGATGTAACTTCAATGTTACACTTTCAAGAACATTCCCGGTTTCTCTGCAAACACCTTCATAGTTCTTCTGCTGGATGGCATGAATCATTGCATTTGTATTCGGATGTTGGACAGTTAATAGATTCAAGTTATTATAAACATCTGCTGTCGATACACCAATAGATGGCTTGGCTAAAATAACCCAACAATTTGGCGGTGCGGGAAGTTCCATTATCTTTTCTCCACGTCCCTTTGCTAGTGCTGTTCCTCCATATACACAAAAAGAAACATCCGACCCAATTTCAGCACCAATTTCAGCGAGCTCATCTATCGATAACCCCAGTTTCCAAAGCTGATTCAAACCTCTTAATGTTGCAGCGGCATCACTGCTTCCACCTGCAAGACCGGCTGCTACAGGTATCATCTTATCAATAGCAATCGAAACACCTTGCTTAATTTGAAATTTCTCTTTCAATAGCTTTGCTGCTTGATATGCTAAATTTCGTTGATCATCTGGCACAAAACGACTTTGTGAGATAATGGAAATCTCATTATCCTTCCTCTCTGAAAGTTCAATTCTGTCAGATAAATCAATGGTAGTCATCACCATTTCGACTTCATGGTATCCATCATCTCGCTTTTTTAATACATCCAGAGATAAATTTATTTTTGCCGGAGCTTTAACTAAAAGTTTCAATCTTTCCACCTACTTTAGCTTAAAACACAAATTTCAGTTAAGTTTAAGCACAATATTATTTGTCCTATTTTATCATAAATTGATATGTACATGACAATCTCCACAAATACCGTATTTTATCACGATTAAACGAAAAGCGGAAGAGCCTTGGTAATCCGCTAGCCGATAGGCGTTGAAGCTAGACAAGGACTAGATTAAATAATTTAAATAATACTTATATTTTCGCCTATCGTACAAAAAAAAAGACCGAGATAAACTCGGTCTACGGCATGCTCCTAGATTTTCGCTTTTTAGGCTTTTGCTATGATTATTATATTTGATTCTGGTTAGCTAGTTGTTTTTCCGCAATTTCAATGGCTCTCTTCACCATATTCCCCGCATCCCTTGCCTTTATGCCGCCCCATCCTTCTTGTCTTACGACATCATAAAAGCCCAACTCTTTTGCTAATTCTTCTTTTAATTGATCAGACATAATACTTCTTCTTCTGCCCATTACGATTTCTCCCTTCGACATGCCGCATTAATAGTATATACCAGGGGTCTGCAATTATTTTGGATGTTATATACTGCAATATATTTTATTATTTCAGAAAAGAACTGGTCTTAACATTTCTATAATTAAAATGAATGAAGTTATTTCTAAAACATAAAAAAATGTTGTAATTTGTCATTTTATTTTTTAAATTATACTAAAAAAGCAAAATAAAAAGCAGTAAACAGGATGTCTACTGCTAGCTATTTATATTTCTTGATGTTTTTCAAAGAAGGTAAGTTGTACTGTTTCAGTAAGTACATCTGCATAGCTATAGGAAACACGCTCAAAAGCATTTTCCTCTTGATCTAATTCGATGACAAAAACTGATGGATAAGTTTCTGCCAAAACACCAGAACGTTCAATCGTTTTTCTTCGACCGCCATTAGCTTTTAACATTAAGCGTTTACCCAAATTAGAGTCAAGGGATTTTTTAATGTCAGTTAATGTTTTTGGCATTTTGCTCCACCTCACTATGTATTAGTGTAACACAGTATCAAAAAAAGGTCAAACATAAATTATTTATTTTATCAATGAAACAAAGTATATGTCAACATTTTTCAATCAACAAAATGACTGTTTTTTTTTACATTTACTAGTATTTCCAAATCACCATTTATTATGTAAAGATAATAACTATAAAAAAACAAAAGCCCTAATGTTCTCATTAGCGGCTTTTGTTACTAATCTTCCACTGGTTTATACGGCATCCCCGTCCGTAATACTCCCTTTGTCTCCACTCCGCCAATACCCTTTTCTCCCGTCAGAGTATTACGTAATACATCCCATACATTAATCTGTTCCATGAATGGTGTATAACAAATTTTTGCCACGATATACACAGGATCGAGTGCATGAATATTGACTCTTAAAGGAGAACTTGCAAAATTTGCACCCGCATAAATTAACGATTCAAAATGGGATTGGCAAGCACCTGCAAAAATTACTAATTGATCTAAATGTGGAACCTTTCTTCTTGCCTCACTTACCGTTTTTACAAAGTACTTAGAATGACGATAAGCATTTATATCCGATTTCTTCCCCTTAGCTTTTGAGTAGGCATCATGACCTGTAATAACTAAAATATCTGGACGGTATTGATCTATTAAATGAGTAATTTGATTCGACATCTCCTTTTCATTGCAGTGCACGCCGTAGACCGTAAGCCCAATTCTTTCATATAAATCCATACATTTTTGCAAGTAGGAGGGGTCACCATCAATATGAAGAACACGTCCGGGTATTTGAAAGAAATTATGATCGTGGCTATAGCTGTTTGTAGCTTGATATTCTTGCCTTTGTCTTAACAATTCAATTTCCTGCTGAAATAATTGAAAAGACTGGGCCTCGAGCGTTCGATATTCACGGGATATTTTGGAACGTTCATCTGAATTAATTAAAACTAAATCTTCCATGGGGGAATCTGCAATTAAACGAAAATCTTCTCCATAAAGGACAGCCGTTTTCTTACCATCTATCACCTTTATGTCTATCACCTTAAAGAGAAGATCACATTCATAGGACAGACGCCCTACAATTGAATTTATCTGAACATTCACCATCTTCAACTCCAATTGGTCAGATTACTCATAGATACTTCTATATAAGCTATGCGGAGATGAAAAAGGTGTGATTAGAAAAGCGAAAGCGACTCAGGTCTGGCGTACGGATGAGTGAAATTTGAAGTGTAATTTCACCGAGTGAAAATGGCATTTCAAATTTCACCTTCGTATTCTTCGACGCAAGATTTAGGAAACACAGCGAGGTTCTTCAGGAGCCGATAACAGCTTATCGTATGGAGAAGACTTAGAAATCCGATAGGTGCTATTGAAATTGAAGTACAAATTTCACCTGCAGCTAGACAAATAGATAGAAAAATAGCAAAGCGCACTGCGCCTTGCCATACATAGACCAAACTTGTTAATTTGTTATTTGTCAAAATTCGGGAGGTTTTTAAGTAAAATATTACTTAAGGCAGCAAATTCTTGAATAGATAATGTTTCTCCCCTTCTCGTAGGATCTATATTTACCTTCATAAGAGAGGATATAATCAACTCTTTGTTCTCTTTTCCATTTGGTAACCCGCTTGTTAAATTATTGAGGATTGTTTTCCTCCGCTGTGCGAAAGAAGTACGAGTAATTTGAAAGAAAAATTCCTCATCTTCCACTTCCACAATAGGCTTGTCTCGTTTAAGTAAACGTATTACTGCAGAATCAACATTTGGTTGTGGCGTGAAAACAGTTTTAGGAACAATCATTACTGTTTCTGCTTGAGTATAATACTGAATAGCGATAGATAGGGATCCATATTCTTTTGTTCCAGGACTCGCAGAAATACGATCAGCTACTTCTTTCTGCAACATAACTACAATTCCTTTTAGCGGTAATTGTTCTGTCAGCAGTTTTAATAATATTGGTGTTGTAACGTAATATGGCAGGTTTGCCACTACCATAATATCTTGAATCCCGCTTAATTCCTTTTCAATTACCTCATTTACATTCGCTTTTAAAATATCTTGATGAATAATCCTTACATTGCTGTATGGTGATAATGTATCTTCCAATATCGGCAAAAGGCGCTGATCAATTTCAAACGCAACTACCTTTTTACTTGTTCGTGCTAAATGCTCCGTTAAAGCGCCGATACCAGGTCCTACTTCAATGACACCTGTTTCATTTGTTAACGCCGCAAATTCAGTAATTTTCCGCAATATATTCGAATCTACAAGGAAATTTTGTCCTAAGCTCTTCTTAAATGAAAAACCATATTTATGGAGTATTTCTTTCGTTCTTATGGGAGTTGCAATATCTTTATGCATCTTTTTCCTCCTGCAATACTTTTGTTAAGGCAGATGCAAATACTTCTTTCGTTATTTGAAACATCATAAGCCTTTTGTGAAGCTGTTTGCCGTTTGTGTAACCAATTTTTAGAAGTTCACCTAAACGTTCTCGTCTTACTTTTGCCTTGTCCCCACCAATTAAACCAGCAGTAAGAAGATCTTCCTGTGTAATCCATTCCATAATTTCAGTTTCTGTAGTATAAGCCTCCGCTAAGGCTTCTTTTATTGCTCCGGGACTTGCATACTCTACTCCTATCCCCTTTCCAGAAGATGGCTTTGCATCTTGTTTTTTTAGAAAAGCATGTTTACAGCCCGGAATTTTACTGGAAATGATTTTTCTGATTTTTTCACCTGGAAAGTCCGGATCCGTAAAAATTATGACCCCTCTTTTTTCCTGAGCTAATCGGATTTTTTCTATTGTCTCTTGTGAAATGGCAGAACCATTTGTCTCAATCGTATCGGCATCGATTGCCCGCTTGATGGCAGTAGTATCGTCACGGCCTTCCACTACAATAATTTCTTTAATTTTCATATTTCCTCCAAAATCATGAAACATTTTTCGAACTAAATCCGTCTAATGGTATATATACTTTTCATATTATATAACATGTTTTATTAAAAGAAAAAACAGAGGGTATCCCCTCTGTCAACTTTACTTCATAATCCGGATTTTTACATAACGTTTTCCCCAACGATAGGCATCTGATTTGCTTGCGAAGTAAACGTCTATTACATTACCTCTTATGGAACCACCGGTATCGCCAGCAATCGCATAACCATATCCTTCAACATAAACTTTTGAACCGAGCGGAATAACTCGCGGGTCCACTGCTATCAGCTTAATATTTGGATTTGCATTAAGATTTATGCCCGTTGCGGTATGACTAGAACAGCCGTTGCAACTAGTTGTATATGCGGTAGAGTTAACATAAAGCTCACGGGATGTCTCTAGGCTGCCATTCGAGCCTTGATTCGCCATTTTTTTAGAACCAATCGCAACCACTTTCGGTTTACTATCCTTTAATATATTTTTCCTAATCTGGTTTCTACTTACTTCTTTGCCATTTTCCTTTATTACTTCATACATTATTTGCACAAGACCTGTTTGACCATTCTGTATAACCTTTTCCACTCCGAATGATAAGTTTGCGTCCTTTTGAGTTACAACAGAAAATTCCAAGGGTTTTTCCACTACATCGGTGACTTTTTTAACTCGAATCACTTTTATTACATCATTTGGCTTCACTTTTTGATTTGTCTCGGGGTTAGTGCGATCCAATTCATTTAGTACAATGCCCTGCTGTTTTAAAAAGTCACCGACAGTAGTCGAAGTAGACCATATTTTTTTCTTTCTTCCGCCGTTATTCAAAGTTAATGGGATGGCCCTCTTTATTACAATCTTCATGGTATCATAGATTCTAGTATTTTTATCTGGGGCTACTTGATCATATTTGCGAAGACCAATATTCTCATTCTCTATTAATTCCTGGATCGTTTCGTCAGTGGTCCATATCTCTTTTTTCTTCCCATCCAACATTATGGTTACCTTTTTAGAGGGTTCCCATTCGATGGATAATTGATCCTTTACTTTAGTGTCAACAGGTAAAGATAAATAGTCATGTTTTTGTAAGTTAATATTTAAATCATCTAGTAATTCTCCTACGGTATTCGCATGTGTTTTAATTACTGTTCGTTTCCCGTCAATGGTCATCGCCACCGTTTTTTTCGTGGTTTCAAAAGTGATGAAACAAATGGTTACTACAAAGACTAGGAAACTAGCAATAAAAATAATCCACCTTTTCTTACTCATAGTCCTGGATAACAGGTTTTTCATGTTAATTACTAGCATGAAAAATATCTCGCCTCCTTCTCATTGATGAGATCCTAAAGACTATTACGCCGATGCTCTCGCCTTTCAATGTTACAAGTTGGCTGTTTTCTCATAGATTGTTGTTTTTCGTGAATTTTTTTAAATCCTAAATTAATTTCGGGGCATCTTTTCTTAAAATGACTAGTCATACATAAGACGAATAAAGTAGGTAGTAATATTTTTTTACAATAACAACAAAGTTTAAGAAAAGAGCTTTAATGTAAATTAGTTTCTATTATGCAAAAGTATATTACTTTTTGAAAGGGAGACTTATCGACATGAATATCCTATGAAAGAGTAGAGACATGTAGAACCTTTTAGAATTTTATAGAAAGTAGACAAGCTCCCTTATCATTCGACAAAGATTGTTATCAGTTTATGCTGAATAATCTTTTAGCATTTAAATTAGTTTGCTGTACAACTTCTTCGAAAGTTAACCCTTTTATTTCTGCAATTTGTTCCGCAACAAGCTTTACATAAGCAGGTTCATTTCTTTTTCCTCTGTATGGATGCGGGGCTAAATATGGACAATCTGTTTCAATTAATAGATGCTCTAATGGAATTTCTTCCGCAACTTCCTTAGGTTTTTTTGCATTTTTAAATGTAACTGGCCCTCCAAGTGATATTAAGAAGTTCATATCAATGCAATCTTTTGCGGTTTCAACACTTCCGCTAAAACAATGCATGATTCCGCCTACTTCACTTGCCTTTTCTTCTTTTAGAATGTCTACTATGTCTTGAGTAGCTTCACGATTATGTATTATGATTGGAAGGTTTATCTTTTTAGCTAAACGAATTTGCTTACGAAATACCTCCTTCTGAATTTCCTTAGGTGATTTGTCCCAGTGATAATCTAAGCCCATTTCTCCAAGTGCCACTACCTTTGGATGAGAAGATAGTTCTTCAATCCACTGTAAATCCATTTCTGTCATATCGATTGCGTCAACTGGATGCCAGCCAATACTAGCGTATAAAAAATCATACTCTTCAATTAAGAACATCGCCTTCTTAATCGTTTTTCTGTCAAAGCCCACTACAACCATTTTTTCAACGCCAGCATCTAAAGCATTTTGTATTACATTCTCTAAGTCATGATCATATTGCTCATCATTTAGGTGAACATGTGTATCAAATAGCATTTTAGTTTCTCCTTATCCAACTACATAATAATATATAAATCCTACACAAGCTTTGCATTCACTTAACATTTACTTTACACATTAATAGGACATAAATATTGCAAAAATGGAAATTCACAGTATATAGTTTACTCCATAATACCTTACTTATTTCGACAACAAAAAAATAGTAATTTTTCAAAAATGATAAAAGTTACACACAACTCAATATTTGAAAAGAAAAACAAATATAAAAATAGCATAGAGAATCACGTCGAAAAATGTTCCACGTGAAACATTCTATGCTATTTTTCTTTTAGTGATTGGAAAAAGTAACTAATAAAATATTACATTTACTTTACAAGTGCTCCATTTGGAAGACTTTCATCCACACTAGCCAATGAAAGAACACCATCTTTTTTACCAGCTAAAATCATTCCTTCTGAGAGTTCTCCTCGAAGCTTTACAGGTTTTAAGTTTGCTACACAAATTAATTTACGGCCAATTAAGTCCTCTGGTTTGTAATGTTCAGCGATTCCTGATACAACCTGTCTCTTTTCATACCCTAAATCTAATTGCAGCTTCAATAACTTATTAGCCTTTTTAACGGGCTCAGCATGAAGAACTTGAGCCACACGAAGTTCTATTTTCATGAAGTCATCAATCGATATTTCTTCTTTCTTATCTGCATCCACTTCAATATTATTTGTTTGCTCTTCTACTTTTGGTGCAGAGCCTGCCATTTTTTGTTTGATGAAGCTTATTTCTTCTTCCATTTCTAATCTTGGAAAAATAGGTTCACCCTTTTCAACTACTTTTGTTCCTTCCGGGATTCCTCCAAATGTTTCGAGGCTTTCCCAAGTCTTCAAATGACTATCATGTACCATTAATTGTTCAAATATTTTCAATGGGGTTTTGGTTAAAAATGGCTGCAATAACACAGCGATTCTACGTAATGAATCCGCTAAGTGAACCATTACATTAGCGAGTTCCTCTCTTTTTGAATCGTCTTTAGCCAAGGACCAAGGTGTTGTTTCATCAATATATTTATTAGAACGGCTAATCAGTTCCCAAATAGCCGATAAGGCAACGGAGAATTCCATTTTTTCCATTGCATCCTCATACTTTTTCACTGTCGTTTCATTTACTTGTAAAAGTTGTTGATCAAATTCTCCATTAGAACCTTTGTATGCTGGAATAATTCCATCAAAATACTTATTAATCATTGCTACTGTGCGATTTAATAAGTTCCCTAAATCATTAGCTAAATCAAAATTGATTCTCTCAACAAATCCTTCTGGCGTAAATACACCATCTGATCCAAATGGTACTTCTCGCAATAAATAGTATCTGAGCTCATCTAAACCATAACGATCAATTAGAGTAACAGGATCTACAACATTCCCTTTTGATTTTGACATTTTTCCATCTTTCATTAATAACCAACCATGTGCAAATACCTTCTTCGGAAGTGGTAAATCCAAGGCCATCAACATAATTGGCCAATAAATTGTATGGAAACGAACTATCTCTTTCCCTACCAGATGAACATCTGCTGGCCAATATCTTAAATATTTCGTTTCATCGTCTGTTCCATATCCTAGTGCTGTAATATAGTTAGAAAGCGCATCGATCCAAACATAAATAACATGTTTTGGATCCCCTGGTACTTTAATTCCCCAATCAAAGGTTGTACGAGATACAGCTAAATCTTCAAGACCAGGCTTAATAAAATTATTAATCATTTCATTTTTTCTTGATTCAGGCTGAATAAAGTCAGGATTCTCTTCATAATATTGAAGAAGTCGATCTACATATTTTCCCATTTTAAAGAAATAGGATTCTTCCTTTACTAACTCTACAGGATGACCGCTATCAGGACTTTTGCCGCCGACTACTTTTCCATTCTCTATAATTGGATCTACAAGCTGATGTTCTGTATAGAAGGTTTCATCCGGAACAGAGTACCAGCCCTCATATTGATCTAAATAAATATCACCTTGATCTAAAAGCCTTTTGAAAATTTTCTCCACAACTTTTTTATGTCTATCTTCTGTAGTACGAATAAAATCATCGTAAGAAATATCCAATTTATCCCAAAGTACACGTATTCCACTAACAATATTATCTACATATTCTTGAGGTGTAACATTTTCTTCTTCTGCCTTCCGTTGTATTTTTTGGCCATGTTCATCAGTACCAGTTAAATACATGACATCAAAGCCACGCATTCTCTTATAACGTGCCATTGCATCACCTGCAACCGTTGTATAGGCATGTCCAATATGTAAATTCCCACTAGGATAGTAAATAGGTGTTGTAATATAAAATGTTTTTGACTTTTCGTTCAACTGTAATTCCCACCTTTTAAAAAATAATTATGAAACAAAAACCTTTCTATAATGAAAAGCCCTCACCCAAAGGACGAGAGCTTTTCAATGCCATCTTGGGGCAATTCTTATATTACTTCTATGTCACAGCTTAACCTCTTATATCATCAAAATATACATAAAAAAGAAACATCCTGCAACTTTTGATAACCGATTATCTACTTTTCTTGTTTCTATTTTGATAGTCCTCACAAATTTTGTCGAAAATTATTTATTTCTTTCTCTTACATTTTTTTACGATTTTGATACTTTTTATACATTTATTACTTCGAAACTAACTAATACTATCTTAATATTTACCTGTATATCAATGTTTTTACGAGTTTTATAAATTCCTATTTTATACAAAATAATTATTGACGGATATGGGAATGCTTGGTATGATATATACAGTTATAAAAAATATGTCGAAAATCGTCGACAAAATAATCGGAGAAAATGAGAGGAGAAATGAAAATGAAATCTACTGGTATTGTACGTAAGGTTGATGAATTAGGTCGCGTTGTTATTCCTATTGAGCTTCGTCGTACACTTGGAATTGCAGAAAAAGATGCCTTAGAAATTTATGTTGATGATGAAAAAATTATCTTAAAGAAATATAAACCAAGCATGACTTGCCATGTTACTGGTGAAGTTTCTGATAATAACGTTCAATTAGCAGGTGGAAAATTAGTTCTTAGCCGTGAAGGTGCGGAACAATTACTACAAGAAATCCAAAACGCTTTCCAAGCTGCGAAATAATAAGAAAAGTGGAAGCGCCTTGCATATCGGCTAGCCGATATGCGCTGCAGATAGACAGAGATAAAAAAGCATGACTGTATGAAAAATACAGTCATGCTTTTTCTTTGTGAAAGGCTTTGTTAATGATAAAGATTATTGTTGATCTTCAGCCTTATGTGTACAGGTGAACGACTTTTATTCGGTACGAATAACTTTAGTGAATGTGTACACATAAGGCTGTATAAGCGCCAATATTATTACTTAACAAAGTCTTGTGAAAAATAAATTGTTAGTCAATAAGCTTAAATATGCCGAATGACAGCAAGAGAAGAGTAGGTCGGCTAACATTTACATACTTGGACTGCGAGCGACCGTTTATGATAGTTTTACTACTCAACATGATACTCTTGATAAACATCTCTCTTTGGAATTCCCCGGTCTTTAGAGGTTTTTTTGATGGCATCCTTTGAATTCATACCTTCTTTGTTAATATAAAAATTTACATGATCAACAACTGAAAGTGATTCCCACCAATTTTGTTCCTCGTCTATCATTTGATTTTCATTTCCTTGAACAATAATACAAAATTCACCACGTATTTCGTTAGTTTGAGACCAAGTTAATACTTCCTCTATCGTACCGCGAATAAATTCCTCGAACTTCTTTGTTAATTCCCTGCATAGAGTAATGTTGCGATTCCCTAATACGCTATTCATTGCCATCAACGTTTCTTTTAATCGATGAGGGGCTTCATACAAAATAAAAGTGGAAGTTTGTTTACTTAAAATCTCCAGCTCCTCTATTCTTTCCTTTTTTCCTCTGGATAAGAAACCATAAAAATAAAAAGGCTGCGGCTTTAAACCTGAAGCAATCAATGCCGTTAGTGCTGCATTTGGCCCTGGTAATGGAACGACACTAATATCGTCTTCAATCGCCGCTACTACTAACTCATATCCAGGATCTGAAATAGAGGGCATACCTGCATCACTTACAAGAGCAACCTTTTCTCCCGCCAATAAACGTGATATTAATAGTTTGGAGCTTGTCTCTTTGTTATGTTCATGATAGCTTGTTATAGGCGTTTGTATTTCGAAATAGTTACACAGCCTTTTCGTATTTCTTGTATCTTCTGCTGCAATAATACTAGCCTCTTTCAACATTCTAATTGCCCTGAAGGTCATATCTTCTAAGTTTCCAATCGGAGTAGGTACAAGATATAAAATTCCTTTGCTTTCTTCATTATAAAAGCTCTTTTGTTGCTGCATAAGATCGACCAGCCTCTTTCAAAAATGACTATTTCTTTTTTCCATATAGTATTTCTTCCAACTCATTTGTATATTGATTATTTTCCTTATATATAACCAATGGTGGCAGGACTTTTAAATCTCGATTTCCATCTTTAATCCCTTCTACAAGGATGGTATTTGCTTCTTTTCCCAATTTGGGGTGAACAAATTGCAGGCGTTTTGGTTCTAGCCGATATTTTTGCATCAATGTTAAAATATCCACTAATCTTCCAGGTCTATGTACAAATGCTGCTTTTCCACCTTGTTTCAGTAATAAACTGCTCGTTTTTACTACATCTTCAAGTGTGCAAAGAATTTCATGTCTAGCAATCGCTAAATGCTCATTTTCATTGATAATTCCTTTCGGTGGAGTATCAAAGTATGGAGGATTACAGGTAACTACATCAAAACTACCCAAGCCCAACTGCTTCGGCATATCCTTTAAATCACCTTTAATCATATTTATTTGATTCATTAATTTATTAAACTCTACACTTCGTACAGCCATATTGTAAAGGCGCTCTTGGATTTCTACCCCTGTTATCTTTCCTTTTGTTCGTGTACTTAATAGTAGAGGGATTATTCCATTACCTGTACACAAATCAATGATGTTGCCTTTTTGTATAGGTAGATATGCAAATCTCGCTAATAGTACAGCATCTACTGAAAAAGAAAAAACAGATGGACTTTGAATAATTCTTAAATTTTCTGCAAGTAAATAATCTAGTCTTTCATCGCCTACTAGCAAGCTAGTCAACCTCCGTTAAAAAGGAGGTTGTCCCAAAAGCAAGGTGACAGCTACTCTCGGAACAACCTCTATATACATTTCACTTCTTATTTAAGAACGACAGACAAAATAAACAATCTTCATCTTTTCTCGGACTTCCGAAATGAACATTACAAATGTGAAATCCTTCTTGATATAATCTCGCAAGATTATCATAGCCTTCACCAATATCTACTTCTTTATCGGCCTTATCAGGGTAATCTTTTCTATCCTTACCTGAAAATGAAGTGCTCTCGTTGTTTATGGATTTTCCTCTGTTATCCAGCCTTTTTCGTAAATGTTCATTTTCTAACTTTAATGCATTATTTTCTTCTATCATTTTGGCTAAATACTTTTTTAATTCACCAAGTTGTTGATACAAATCACCAATTTGTACCTCCATATTGCTGACTGAATTGAAGAATTCGTTTTTATCCATAAACTCCACCTCATTATTCCGTGGCTTGGATTGATATGGCATCTTCCTTCAGGAGTTCATCCATCGTAAATTCCAATATCCGTTCTTGCCCAGTTAATTCGACTTGCAATACTCTTTCCAAAATATTTAAACCAATAATTTTGCCTATTCCATTTGGTGTTTGTATAGTTTCACCAATATCAGGTAAACTTTCTTTTGCCGCTTCGTATTCATCATTCTCATATTTTAAACAACACATCAATCGTCCGCAAAGACCAGAGATTTTTGTAGGATTCAGCGATAGATTCTGATCCTTGGCCATTTTAATAGATACAGGCTCAAAATCCCCAAGGAATGTGGAACAACAAAGCATACGTCCACAAGGGCCAATCCCGCCCAACATCTTTGCTTCATCCCTTACTCCGATTTGCCTTAATTCAATCCTCGTTCGGAATATGGCTGCTAAATCTTTCACAAGCTCCCGAAAATCAATGCGTCCATCAGCAGTAAAGTAAAAGATTACTTTATTTCGATCAAAGGTATATTCCACATCAACTAGTTTCATATCAAGTTGATGCTCGATAACCTTTTCTGAGCAAACCTCATATGCTTCTTGTGCTGCATCTTTATTTTCACTGACTATCATTTGATCCTTTTCATTAGCAATTCGAATGACCCTCTTTAATGGCAAAACTACATCGTTTTCATCGACTGATTTACGATCCGTTACCACTTTTCCAAATTCTATTCCCCGAACTGTCTCAACAATTACAGAGTCATTTTTTTGAATTAAGAGATCACCAGGATCAAAATAATAAATTTTTCCGGCCTTTTTAAATCTTACACCGACAACATCAAACAAAGGTAGATCCCCCCTGCAATTTTAAAACAAGCTGTTCCATCAATAATTGAGGATTCATATTCGCAATTAGCTTGCGCTTCGCCTCTAAAATGGATGACATATTATCTGTTATAGAACGTGTGGACATTTGTAATACATCCATCTCAAACTGATCTCTATGATCCGGATATAAAAGTTGTTTATCTTGATCTAACCGTACTGAAATAAGATCTTTATATACAAAAAGCAATAGATCCAGTCCAAGGTCTATTTGACTTTTTTCTTTAAAATGTGAATACCAGACCTCTTGAAGTGCAACCATCGCTGATGCAGCACTTTTCTTTAGAGCCTCATATAATTTTAACACTATTTTTCTAGCTTGTGCAAACCACTCATCATTATTTAGTTGAGTGGCATCATGAATATTATTGGTAATGCTAGCTAAAATTAGTGCGTTTGATGAAGAAACACCTATTTCTATTAATTTTTTTACTAAAATATCGGTTGGATATTTTCTAAATGTAATAACCTGGCATCTGGATAGTATTGTCGGTAGAATTTGTTGTATTTGCTCAGTAATTAAAATTGCTGTAGTCCCTTCGTTTGGCTCTTCCAAAAACTTAAGCAAACTATTAGCCGCACTAACAGTCATTTTATCAGAATGGACGATAGTATATATTTTTTTCTGAGACTCTACTCCAGACTTACTAAACTCTTGCTGTAAGGTTTTTATTTGATCCTTTTTAATCGATAGCCCATCTGGTTCAACCATATGGACATCCGGATGACTTCCATTATTAATTCTTTTGCAATTAATACATGTTTCACAAGGTATCATTTGATCTTGTAAATCTAGGCAAAGAAATGACTTTGCTATAAATAAGCTTACATCTTTTTTACCTGTACCACGCTCACCCTCTAATAAGTAAGCATGGGCAATTCGATTTTTTTTAATACTATTTTTTAATATCCTTGCCGCAAGAGGTTGAACCTTTTCTAGTTCATCCCATGTTATTGCCAAACTGCATCACTCTCTTACGTATATAAGTTTATTAATAATCCTTTTATTTCGCCAATTTTCCCCAAAATATCAATGGTTGGTTTTTCTTTTTTTATATAATCATTTGTAAGTTCCACAAGCTGCTTATCAACTGTTTCAATAATATTCAGCTTCCGTCCTTCTCCAAATTGATTCCAAGTATGTGATTGTTTTAAATTCATTCCAAAATCAACTGTTTCGCGAACAAAACGCTTTACCAATGCTTTATATTTTGCTAAATCCTTAAAATTACGAGACTTTGCTAGCTTTTCCCCAGCACTTTCAATTTCAGATAATAACTTATCTAGTTGGTCCATTTGCAATTTTTCATCTTGCTTTTGAACAATAGTAGAAAATTTTGTTCCCCCTGTCGTTACTTGTTTAGAATCCTGACGGGATTTTTCAAGACCAACCCTTATATCTTGATTTATTTTCACTTTAATCTCCTTTTTAAAGGCTTTTTTCCTAGATAATTATAATTATTGTTATTAGGTGAATATTCTTAAACTATTTATTTCAGGCAAATCATTTGCAAAGAGACTTATTAAAAATGATGGAATTGCTCTACCGGTAGAACAAATACAGTTGCTCCCCCAACTTCAACTTCAACTGGATATGGGATATATGAATCTGCATTTCCACCCATCGGTGAAACAGGTGCCATTAGCTGCTCACGTGATTTACAATTATCCTTAATTACTTGAAGGGCTTTCTCTACTCTAATGTCTTCAGTACCAATCATAAATGTTGTGTTACCAGACTTTAAAAAACCACCCGTACTCGCAAGTTTTGTAACCCTAAAATTATGATCGACCATCGCATTCATTAATCGAGCACTATCCTGATCTTGTACAACCGCTAATATAAGTTTCATAATACACCCCTCCTAAAGTCTTGTTTACTATTTTTGAACCTTAAAACTTTTTTCTATTATACCATTTATTCTTATATATGTATTTGCGCTAGGAGTGTAATAATCCTCTTTATTCATAAAAAACCTTGAAGAAATTATTTCCCCCAAGGTCATTATCCACAAAAATTGATTTCATTGTATAATCTGCATCACTGTTTCCTTCACCACTTTAAATACCTCATCAACTTCTTTACTTGCATCAATTTCATAAATCCTTTGTGGAAACTTTTCCTTAAGTAAAGTAAACCCTGCATGAACCTTTTTATGAAAATCAAGCTCTTCAAGGTCCAGTCTATTTACTTCTCTACCTTTATTTTCTTGAATTCTTTTTAGTCCAATCTCCACTGGTACATTAAAGTATACAGTGGCATCTGGCATTATATCCTCAATCGCAAATTGGTTAATCGAAAATACTTCATCAATACCTATGCCTCTCGCAAAGCCTTGATACGCCAGGGAGCTGTCAATAAAACGATCACACAGTACGATTGATCCTTTTTCCAAGGCAGGTAAAACTCTTTCCACTAAATGTTGTCTTCTGGATGCGGCATATAGTAATGCTTCTGTACGAGAATCCATTTCCGTATTATTTTTATTTAAAATAACTTCACGAATTTGTTCTGCAATTCGAATACCACCTGGTTCCCTAGTCATGACAATATCTAAACCTTCTTTCTGCAATTCCTTGCCTAATTTTTGCAGAATGGTCGTTTTTCCGGCTCCTTCTGGTCCTTCGAATGTAATAAATAAACCTTTCATAAGATGTCCTCCGATATTTGACAAATAGCATTTCTAATCTTTAAATACAGAAATTTTCCCTTTATATAATGAAGCAAAATCACCTTGAAATTTCGCATTCAATGCAAGTAATTGCTCTAAAATTTCAACCTGATCCTTTTTTATTTTTTCTCCTGGCAAAAGTAATGGAATACCAGGTGGGTATGGAGTAATCATTTTTGCAGCAACTCGATGAATAGCATCCTTCATTTCTACATACTCCACTTCTTTATGTTCCATTTCTTCATAAGTCATGGATAATGATGTGAGTTCCTCTTTATTTTTATACAACATTTTTTTCACTTGTATAGAAGGAGTTTTTTTCTCAAGAGATGTCATTATTCTCTTTAAGGTTTCCTCATATGGGTAT
Source organism: Heyndrickxia sp. FW510-T9 (assembly GCF_058781025.1). Classification (NCBI taxonomy): domain Bacteria; kingdom Bacillati; phylum Bacillota; class Bacilli; order Caryophanales; family Bacillaceae; genus Heyndrickxia; species Heyndrickxia sp. FW510-T9. The sequence goes on from NZ_JBYSWK010000030.1 coordinate 52,470, forward strand.
GAGATACCTTGCTTCAGTAAAGGAAGGATAAAAACTACCTGATATTGGTCAGCTAATTCTGTATAAATGGCTTGTACTTCAAATATTTTCTGCAGCTCAAAGCCTGAATAGCCTTCATAAGAAACAATCACTTTTAGTGGATCCTGTCCGCGCCTTGTTTTTACAATTAATCCATCAATAGATGATAATCCTGAAATAAATTGATTTCGATGAAACAAAGTAAATTCTAAATCGTCTTTTGTAAAGTTCGCTAAATAATGGCGAGCAATATCTAAGGAAACCATAATCGGATAAGAGGGACTACTAGATTGTAGCATCCCTAGATAGTATTCAATCCGTTCAATAGAAACATGTTCACTATTTATATGTAAATAGGATCCCATCGTCATAGCTGGGAGCATTTTATGTGCAGAATGAATGACGATATCTGCCCCCAATGTTACCCCTGAGTCCGGAAATGGGCTGCCAATTAGAAAGTGAGGTCCATGTGCCTCATCAACAATTACTATGCCATTATTTTGATGTACGATTTCAATAATGTCTTTTAAAATATATGTTAATCCATAATAATTAGGATACGTCAAAATACATCCTTTAAGATTGGAATAGATTTTAAAAGCATCTCTTACCATAGCTGTTTCAATTTCGACCGGGATACCTAAATCATTATCCACTTTTGGAGAAAGAAATATTGGATTTACATGCGCCATGGAAAGTGCATTTAATACTGACTTATGGCAATTTCTCTGTACAAGTACATAGTCACCCTTTTTAAAGGTTGCTAAAATACTTGCCATGTTTCCTACTGTGCTTCCATTTACAAGAAAATAGCTCTTTCTTGTCCCATACAAAGAACTTAATAATTGTTGTGCATCATATATAGGTCCTTCTGGTGAATGTAAATCATCCAACCCACTTAGCTCTGTTACATCATATTGGAGAAGCCTTTCCCACTTAGGATTTACTTTCCTATATAAAAGTCCATTTTTGTGTCCCGGTACGTGATATGATATTGGATATCTTTCTTTAAAATTCGTTAGTGCTTCATATAAGGGAATTTGTTGTTGATTCACTTTCGTTGATTACCTTTCCTTTTTGTGCTTATTTTATTGTACTATACGTATACGTAAAGGGGAAACCTCCGAAAGAATGATGAATGGAGTTAATTTTAAAAAAATAAAAACCAAGCTCCGTTTTTATAGCTTGGTTAAGAAATATTTTGTTTGTACGTAACCATTTTGAGTCGTTCAATATAATACTTGTATTTAGGATCATCTGTATCAGTTAGTATCATATCTTTTTCACAGTCTTCACATATAAATGATGTATACAGATGGATCCCTTTTTCTTTATTCTGCTCACATACGATACACGTTTCCCCTAATGTCCTTTCTTTTGCTGAAGTGCTCATGCCTCTCCACCTCCATGCCAATATTATTCCCAACAATTGTGTCAATATACAATATTCTAAATATTGTTTAAGAAATATGAGTTCATTTACTATTGTATGTTTTCTGGGCAATTCAAGTGTATGTCTAACCCTTTTTTTGTTTTAATCAAGTGAATTTATGGCATAAACTCGTGATTTGTTACTGTATTCTCGTGAAAACAGCTAATCTCGTGATTTTAGTGCTTAATCTCATGGATCGTGACTTTAGAACTTTAGACCTAATTTAAACATATAAAAAAGCCACAGACGTAAGTTCTGTGACTTTTTCTGTTTGCCTGGCAACGTCCTACTCTTGCAGGGGGAGAGCCCCCAACTACCATCGGCGCTGAGAAGCTTAACTTCCGTGTTCGG